>MWAC01000052.1 GCA_002068815.1 Firmicutes bacterium ADurb.Bin467
CGAGGGCGAGGGCGGGCGCATCGACACCGCCGAGGAGTGGGGCTGGGCGCTGGTCCGCGACGAGCCGATGAAGACGGTGCGCGAGAGGGGCGTCGAGCGGCCGTTCAAGCGCGGCGAGCCGCCGGTCAAGGTGCTCGCGAAGGCCGTGCCGATCGACTGGCACCTGAGCGGCGCGAACAGCGCGCCGATCCCGATACTGCCGAAGCTCGACGCGCGCGAGACCTATACGGTCGAGCTCGCCCCGTTCGGCTGGACGGATTTGCGGATTTCCCAATTCCCGATCGGCGAACTTCGCCAGGATAAAACATAGCCTCACAGGCCCAAAGGAGCAAAATGCAACGTTCGATTTTCCGCTGGGAGCGCGAATTTTCCTCCCAGCTGGTTCGCCTTGCGATTCCGATCGCGCTGCAGAGCGTCGTCGCGTCGTCGATGCAGCTCGTCGACAACCTGATGATCGCCGCGATCGGCAGCGACCTTCCGATCGCCGCGGTCTCGCAGGCGAACCGCGTGTCGTTTCTGTTTCAGGTCGCGCTGTTCGGCGCAATCAGCGGTTCCTCGATATTCGTCGCGCAGTACTGGGGAAAGCGCGACGTGTTGGGCGTCCGGCGCACGTTCGGCATCGCGACGGTCGTCGGGCTCGTCGTCGCCGCCTTGATCGGGCTTCCGTCGATCGCCGCGCCGAGGGCGATCATGCGGCTGCTCGTCAAGAGCGAGGACGTCGTAAACCTCGGCGCCGAGTACCTGGGCATCATGGGGTTCGTCTACTTCGTGCAGAGCCAGTCGCTCGTGCGCGCGGCGGTCTTGAAGTCCACCGAGCAGGTGAAGCTGCCGATGTTCGCGAGCATCGCGGGCATTTTGACGAACGTCGTGTTCAACTACCTGCTGATCTTCGACCACATGTGGATCGGCGGCTGGGGCGTGCGCGGCGCGGCGATTGCGACCCTGATCGGCACGCTCGTCGAGCTGTTCATCATCGAGTTCTTCGCGCGCAGGTACCGCTTCTCGACCGCGGCGAAATTCCGCGAGATGCTGCCGACGGCCCCGCAGGTGAAGCACTTCCTCGCGATCGCGCTGCCGGTGCTCCTAAACGAGTCGCTGTGGGCGGCGGGGACGGTCACGTACTCGGCCGTCTACGGGCGCATCGGCGACGGCGTCGCGGCCAGCGCCGCGGCGGGCATCTTCTCCAACGTCGACCAGCTCTCGGGCATCGCGATCCGCGCGCTGTGCCACGCGTCCGGCGTGATGGTCGGCATGGCGCTCGGCGCCGGGCAGCTCGAGCGCGCGAAGCTCTACGCGAAGCGGTTCATGTTCGCCTCGCCGCTGATCACGCAGGCGTTCTGCGTGGCCGTCGTGCTTCCGCTGAGCGGGCTGATCGTGGGCTTCTTCCCGGTCGACGCGGGCACCGCGCGGATGGCGCGCGAGATGACCTACATATTGATCGCCTTCTCGTGGGTGCACGCGATCAACTGCACGGTGATCGTGAGCCTCCTGCGCACCGGAGGCGACGTGCGCGCCGCCGCGGTGATCGACGTGGCGCCGCTCTGGGCCATCGGCGTGCCGCTCGCGGCGATCGCCGGGATCGTGCTCAAGTGGGAGCTGAAATACGTCTATCTCTCGACGTACCTCGAGGCGCTCGCGAAGCTGGCGTTCGGCATACGCCGCTACCGGCAGCGCAAATGGGTGCGCAGCATCGTCAAATAACGAAACCGGGCCATCCTCGCGGATGACCCGGTTTTTTGCGGTTGGATCAGACGAGCCCGTGTGCGAGCATCGCGTCGGCGACCTTCATAAAGCCCGCGATGTTCGCGCCCGCGACGAAGTTGCCCTTGAAGCCGTACTTCTCCGCGGTCGTGGAGGTGTTCCTGAGGATGTTGATCATAATCTGCTTGAGCTTCTGGTCGACCTCCGCGAACGTCCAGCTCAGGCGCATGCTGTTCTGCGTCATCTCGAGCGCCGAGGTTGCGACGCCGCCCGCGTTCGCGGCCTTGCCGGGCACGAACATCACGCCGGCGCTCTGGAACGCGGCGACGGCCCCGTGCGTGCAGGGCATGTTCGCACCCTCGCCGACCGCGACGACGCCGTTCTTGATCAGCACCTTCGCGTACTCCGCGCAGAGCTCGTTCTGCGTCGCCGACGGAAGCGCGATGTCGCACGGAACGTCCCAGATCGAGCCGTCCTCGTGGTACTCGGCCTTCGGGCGGTAGTTGAGGTACTCCTTGATGCGCTTGCGCTCGACTTCCTTGATCTGCTTGACGGCGTCGAGGTCGACGCCCTCCTCGTCGTAGATCCAGCCGTTCGAGTCGCACATCGCGACGACCTTCCCGCCCAGTTGCGTCGCCTTCTCGTGCGCGTAGATCGCGACGTTTCCGGAGCCGGATACGACGACGCGCTTGTCCTGGAAGTCCATGCCCTTCGAGGCGAGCAGCTCCTCCATCAGGTACACGAGGCCGTAGCCGGTCGCCTCCTTGCGCGCGAGCGAGCCGCCGTAGGGTAGGCCCTTGCCGGTGATGAAGCCCTCGTAGAGGCCGGTGATGCGCTTGTACTGGCCGAACATGAAGCCGATCTCGCGCGCGCCGACGCCTATGTCGCCCGCCGGGACGTCCATGTCCTTGCCTACGTAGCGATAGAGCTCCGTCATGAAGCTCTGGCAGAAGCTCATGACCTCGGTGTCGGACTTGCCCTTCGGGTCGAAGTCCGAGCCGCCCTTCGCGCCGCCGATCGGAAGGCCGGTCAGCGAGTTCTTGAAGATCTGCTCAAAGCCCAGGAACTTCAGGATGCCGAGGTTCACCGACGGATGCAGCCGCAGGCCGCCCTTGTACGGGCCGATCGCGTTGTTGAACTGAACGCGGTAGCCCTTGTTGACCTTGATGTGGCCGCTGTCGTCGATCCACGGCACGCGGAACATGATCGCGCGGTCCGGCTCGACGATGCGCTCGAGTATGCCGTTCTTGTGATAGACGGGATTTTTGTCGACCAACGGCGCGAGCGATTCGAGCACTTCCCGCGCGGCCTGATGGAATTCCGGTTCCCCCGGGTTTCTCTCGATGACATGTTGAAGGACGTCGTTTGCGTAGGACACAGCTTGTTCCTCCCTCGAATTTGCAAGATGGTCATATTATATACTGCAAATCCGCGGAAGTACATAGTATTTTCCGCCTTTTTTTGAAAAATATTGGTTATGTTGTCGGGTAATCCTGCAAATCAGTGATCATTGTCACGAGTTTTGACTGTTTTCAATGCATTTAGCGCGTCGAGCGCGAGCACGTAGCCGAGCGGGCCGAAGCCCGAAATCTGCCCGACGCAGGCGGCGGCGGTCACGGATTTGCGGCGGAACTCGTCCCGGGCGTGGATGTTGGACAGGTGCACCTCGACCGCGGGCACGGGCACGGAAGAAAGCGCGTCCATCAGCGCGTAGGAGGTGTGCGTCAGCGCGCCGGGGTTTACGATGATGCCGTCGAAGTGCTCGAAGTATGCCCGCTGAATCCAGTCGATCAGCTGGCCCTCCGAGTTGCTCTGGAGGCATGTGATCTCGTGCCCGCGCTTCGTCGCGGCGAGCTTTACGCCCTCGACGATCTCCTCAAAGCCGGACTTGCCGTAGATGCCCGGCTCGCGCGTGCCGGTCATATTGAGGTTCGGCCCGTTTAACAGCATGATCTTCATTTGCGCCCCTCCGTTTCGTTGTGAAACCGCTCGGTTGTAGTATAGCAAAACGCGGCAAAAATCGCAATGCTTTGATTTTCCAACCGACGCGCCCCGCGCCAAAAGCGCATAAATCCCGCGCGCGCTCTGAATAATAACCTTGGATTTCGCAGAAAAAAGGCCCAATGCAAAAACATGTTGGAAGGAAGATTGCAATGAGAGCGACTGGCATCGTGCGCAGAATCGACGAGCTTGGGCGCGTCGTAATTCCAAAGGAGATTCGCCGCACGCTTCGAATCCGGGAAGGTGATCCCCTTGAAATTTTCACCGATCACGACGGGGAAGTCGTGCTCAAGAAGTATTCGCCGATTGGGGAAATCGCGAACATCGCCAAGGACTACACCGATTCGCTGTACCGCACGCTCGGGCACATCACCTGCATCTGCGACCGCGACGCGGTCGTCTCCGCGACCGGGGGCGCGAAGCGCGACCTGATCGAAAAGGCGCTGAGCCCCGAGGTCGAGGCGATATTGCAGAGCCGGCAGATGTCGGTGCTCAACGCCTCCGCGGGTGCGAAGATGATCCCGATCGCGGCCGACGACCGCGCGGACGCCTATTCCGCGCAGCTGATCGCGCCGATACTGGCCGACGGCGAGATCATCGGCGG
>MWAC01000053.1 GCA_002068815.1 Firmicutes bacterium ADurb.Bin467
CACGTCGAACGCGATGACCTTCGCCTTCCCGAGCAGGTGCGCGTCCCCGAGCGCCTGAAAGCCGCCGCTGTACCCGCCCGCCGCGAAGAAGAACAGGTCGATGTCCGGGTGACGCGACACGAGGTTCGAGACGGCCTTGTAGGCGATCACGTCGTCGTCGGAGCTCTGCACCGGGTCGAGCAGCGAGTAGTCGCCGGAGGAGAGCACCGCGTCGGAGAAGCCCGCGACGCGGCGGTTGAGGCCCGTCATGTTGCGCGAACCCG
This sequence comes from Firmicutes bacterium ADurb.Bin467, assembly GCA_002068815.1. GTDB lineage: Bacteria > Bacillota > Clostridia > Christensenellales > Aristaeellaceae > Pullichristensenella. The sequence goes on from MWAC01000053.1 coordinate 264, forward strand.
TCAGGATCGCGACCTTGCTGCGCGCGGGCACGATCAATTTCGCGAACCCGCCCGCGATGCGGCCGCTCAGGTAGTGGTTGCAGCCGACGTAGGAGAAGTAGTCGAACCCGTCGATCAATGCGCTCACGACGATGACCGGTATGCCCTTCGCGGTGAACTCGCGGAGCTTCGAGGCAACGCGCGGGCTGTTCGCAGGTGTGATCGCGACGGCGTTCACGCCCTGCTGCATCAATTCGTCGAGCAGTTTCAGCTGCTGATCGACGTCGAACCCGCCGGAGAGCTTGATGATCCCGGTGATGTTGTACGTCGAAAGCCCCTCGAGCGCCCGGATCATGCCGGACATGATCTCGCTGAAATACTGGTGGCCGATCGCGTTGACCAGAACGCCGATCTTGAGCTGCTTGTGCTGCGCGGAGAGCGTGCGCGCGGCGATGTTCGAGCGGTAGCCCATCGACTCCGCCGCCGCGCGTATGCGCTCCGCCGTTTCCGCCTTCACGCCGCCGCGGTCGTTGAGCACGCGGTCGACCGTGCCCCGGGACACGCCGCACAGGTAGGCGATCTCCTTCATCGTTATGGACATGCAGGCACCTCCGTCTGCGTACATGATATTGCAGACCGCACAGTTTGTCAATACTCCGTGCATTGTTATACGGGCACGCAACATTAAAAAGCGAATGTTTCAAAACATGGAAGAATCCGCCGTTCTTCCACGGTCTGCACAGAAATATAATAAAAACTTCGTAAATACCGACGGTTGTTTTGCCCGCGTGCGTCGTTGACAGCGATTCGTGCCGTGTGCTATACTTGAGCACACCATAGTATTTTGTGGAAAGGTTGGTTGTTGCAATGAAGAAGCTCCTCGTCCTGCTCCTGGCCCTTGTTCTCATCCTCTCCTCCTTCGCCCTCGCGGAGAAGGCGCCCATCGTGGTCAACATGGGGATTCTCGACGGCTGGACCGGCTTCCCGACGAAGTACATCGTCGACAACGGCATGGACCTCGAGGCGGGCATCGACATCGAGTACCTGGTGTTCTCCTCCGGCGCGCCCGCGAACGAGGCGATGATCGCCGGCGACATCGACTGCGCGATCATCGGCGGCGGAGCGAGCGTCCCGGCGCTTGCGAACCTGAACTCGAAGATGATCATGGAAGTGAACAACGACACAATCGGCATGAGCCTGATCGCCCGCCCGGACCTCGCGTGCGCGTCCGTCTCCGGCGCGGTCCCGGCGCTTCCGGAGGTCAAGGGAGATGCCGAGAGCGTCCGCGGCACGACGATACTGACGACCGCCGGCACGCTCCAGTACTACTGCACGCTGAAATACCTCGAGGCGATCGGACTTTCCGTCGATGACGTGAACCTCGTGTCGATGGACGCGAACCAGGCCTACCAGGCGTTCGCGCTCGGCGAGGGCGACATCCTGACCTGCTCGAACAGCTACTCGTTCGACCTCGTCAAGGAGGGCAACGTCGAGCTCGGATCGCTGACGTCCCTGAACTGCTCCGCGACCGCGCAGGTCGTCTGCAGCGAGAAGGCGTTCAACGACCCGGAGAAGTTTGAGGGCCTGACGATTCTCTGCCAGGTGCTCGCGAAGGTCAACGACATCATGAACGCCGACGCCGACTTAGCGACCGAGAACTACGTCAACTGGGTCGCGCTGAACGGCGGCAAGCTGAAGGAATCGACCGCGCGCTCGATCATGGAGGCGAAGCCGTACTTCGGCGTGCAGGCCGCGAAGGAGCGCGAGCTCGGCGCGGACTTCCTGAACAACTTCGTCGAGTTCTACATTTTGACCGAGCAGATCGAGCCCGAGCAGCGCGAGGTCATCGAGGCGAACGTGCGCGACGACGTGCTCAAAGCGGCGGGGCTCAAGTAACCGCGGCGGCGACGAAACGCTCGCATGCTCACTGGCTCCCGGGCCGGTGAGCATGCTTTAAGGAGACGGTTCGCATGAAGAAACGGGCAAAGTACCTGCTGCTGTCGCTGTTCAGCCTAGGGCTGTTCATCTTCGCGTGGTATCTGGTGACGGACATCCTTCATACCTTCCCCGCGCAGGCGCTCCCGAGCCCGACGAAGGTCGTCCTGACGCTCGTCAAGAAGTTCACGAAGAAGGCGCCCGACGGCGGCACGCTGTTTCAGCACATCTGGGCGAGCCTGAAGCTGGCGCTGTACGGCTTCTCGCTGGGCGCGGTCATCGGAATCCCGGTGGGCATTCTGATGGCGTGGTACCGCAAGGCCGACCTGCTCGTCACGCCGATCTTCCACTTCCTGCGGCCGATCCCGCCGATCGCGTGGATTCCCTTGATGCTGGTCTTCTTCGGCATCGGCCAGACCGCGAAGGCGGCGGTCATCTTCGTATCGACGGTGACGAACTGCATTTTGAACAGCTACATAGGCATCAAGCAGACAAAGGACGTGCATGTCTGGGTCGCGCGGACGTTCGGCGCGAGCAACGGAAGGATTCTTTTCAAGGTCGCGATACCGTCCGCGCTGCCGATGGTGTTCGCGGGATTGAGCCTGTCGATGAACCTCGCGTGGATGTCGCTCGTCGCGGCCGAGATGCTCGCGGCGGACAAGGGCCTCGGCTACATGATCCAGTACGCCCGGATGATGGCGCGCGTCGACCTCGTCATCGCCGGCATGGTCATGATCACGATCATCGGCGCGATCCTCAACAGAATTCTGAGCGCGGTCGAGCACGCGGTCGTCAAGGGGAGGCACATGCAGTGAACAGAAAGAAGAAGCGTTCGTTCGCAGGCTCGCGCACCGAGGCGCTCGTCTACGGCATTTTGTCGCTGGTCATCTTGCTCGCGGTGTGGCACCTCGTGTCGCTGGGCGGGCGCATCGGCAAGTTCTTCCCGAGCCCGTTCCTCGTCATCCGCGACTTCGCGAACGCGTTTGTGCACGCGATCGGCCGGAACACGATGCTCGAGCACATCTTCTTCAGCCTCCGCCGCGTGCTGGTAGGCTTCGGGCTCGGCGTCGTCGTCGGCATACCGCTCGGGCTCGTCATGGCCTGCTCGAAGGCGGGCCGCGCGTTCTTCATGCCGCTGTTCAGCATCGTGCGCCCGATCCCGGGGCTCGCGTGGATACCGCTCGCGATCCTGTGGTTCGGGCTGGGCGAGCAGTCGAAGTACTTCCTGATCTGCATGACGGCGCTCGTCGGGATCACGATGCAGACGTTCTTCGGCGCGCTCTACGCCGATCCGGTGCTGATCGGCGCGGCGCGCATGCTCGGCGCCGGCAAGTTCCAACTCTTTGTGCACATCATACTGCCCTCCGCGATCCCGAACATCTTCGCGGGGCTGCAGGGGAGCTTCGCGGGCGCGTGGTGCGCGGTCATCGCGGCGGAGATGATCCGCTCGGACGAGGGCACCGGCTGGATCATCTTCAACGGCATGAACTACGCGAACACCGCGCAGGTCATCGTCGGCATGGTCGCGATCGGCCTCGTCGGGCTGATCGCCTCGACGCTGTTGAAGGCGCTGGAAAGGAGGCTGTGCGCGTGGAACATTCAGGGAAAGTAGCGCCGATCATCGAATGCAGAAACGTCTCGAAGACCTTCAAGAACAAGGGAAATTCGCTCGAGGTGCTTCAAAACCTGTCGCTCAGCGTCCGGGAGAACGAGTTCGTCGTGCTGCTCGGCCCGGGCCAGTGCGGAAAGACGACCCTGATGAACATCATCGCCGGGCTCGAGCCCGCGACCTCCGGAGAGGTGTTCTTTCAGGGCGAGCGCGTCGCAAAGCCGAACCCGAAGCTCGGCATGGTCTACCAGACGACGGCGCTGTTTCCGTGGCTCTCGGTCATGAAAAACGTCGACTTCGGCCCGCGCATGCGGCACATGCCCCGGAAGGAGCGCCGCGAGAAGGCGCAGCACTTCATCGACCTCGTGGGGCTGACCGGGTTTGAAAAGGCGTACCCGATCAAGCTGTCCGGCGGGATGCGCCAGCGGGTCGGCATCGCGCGCGCGTACTGCAACGATCCCGCGGTGCTGCTGATGGACGAGCCGTTCGGCCACCTCGACGCGCAGACGCGCTACTCGATGCAGGACGCGATCGAGAGGATTTGGAGCCGGGAGAAGCGCACGGTCGTGTTCATCACGAACAACATCGAGGAGGCCATCTTTTTGGCCGACCGCATCGTGCTGCTCACGAACTGCCCGACGAACGTCAAGAAGGAGATACTCGTAGACCTGCCGCGCCCGAGGGACTACGTGTCCCGGGGCTTCCTCAAAATCCGCGAGGACATCAGCAAGATCTTCGAGATCACGAAGTGAGGTGCGCGCATGAACAAGGTGGAGGTCCGAAACCTCACGAAGAGCTTCGGCGATTTGCTGGTGCTCGACGATGTGTCGTTTGACGTGAAGGACGGCGAGTTCCTCGCGATCGTCGGCCCGACCGGCTGCGGCAAGACGACGTTTTTGAACAGCCTGACGCAGATCTACGACATCGACAGCGGCTCGATACTGCTGAACGGCGAGCCGGTCAACCTGAAAAAGCACAGCCTCGCCTACATCATGCAGGAGTACTCGACGATGTCGTGGCTGAACGTGCGCCAGAACGTGCAGTTCGGGCTCGAGATCAAGGGGTTTTCGCGAAAGGAAGTCCGCGAGAAGGCAGAGCGCGCGCTCGAGCTCGTCGGGCTGACGCAATTCCGCGACTACTACCCGAACCAGCTCTCGGCGAGCATGCTGCAGCGCGTGGCGATCGCGCGCGCGTTCGCGGTGCAGCCGGATTTGCTGCTGATGGACGAGCCGTACGGTCAGCTCGACCTCGAGCTGCGCTTCAAGCTCGAGGACGAGCTGCTCAACCTCTGGCGCAAGCTCGGCACGACCGTCATCTTCATCACGCACAACATCGAGGAGGCCGTCTACCTGAGCGAGCGGATACTGGTCCTCTCGAACAAGCCGACTGCGATCAAGGAGACGATCGAAAACCGCCTCCCCTACCCCCGCTCGGTCACTTCGGAGGCGTTCGTCGAGCTGCGCAACCGCGTCACCGCGCTGATCAAGTGGTGGTAGCGATGCGCGCGACGCTTTCCGACCCGATTTCGGGGAAGGATGTCCCTGCGCTCAAACTGAAGGGCTCCGGGCTGGAGCTCATCGCGATTCCCGACCGCGCGCTCGACGTGTATTCGCTGCGGTTTGCAGGGACGCTCGTCAGCTACACGGACCCCCGCGCGGGCATCTCGCCTTCGAACTTCGTCGAGGACGGCGTAGAGGGGTTTTCGAAGAACTTCTTCGCCGGATTTCTGACGACCTGCGGACTGATACAGTCCGGAAGGCCCTGCGAGGAAGGAGGCCGCCGCTTCGGGCTGCACGGGCGCATCTCGAACACGCCGTGCCGGGAGGCCGAAGTGCGCGAGGACACCGAAGCCATCGTTGTGACCGGCGTCGCGGACGAAATCCACTTAGAGGGCGAGCGCATGCGGCTCGAGCGGACGATACGGCTCGATCTGCGCGCCTACCTGCCGAATTTCGGCTCCGAGCCGACGCCTTTTATGATCATGTACCACATCAACTTCGGCGCGCCGTTCCTGTCGGAAGAGCTCAGGCTCTCGGCGGACTTCGAATACGTCGGGGACCGCGACACCGGGGCGGAGGCGTCCGCCGCCGAGGCGGTCAAAATGGGCGCGCGCGGCTCCTCGGGGCGCGAAAAGGTCTACTACACGCGCGCCGACCTCGAAAAGGGCGTGCGGCTCGAGAGCCCCGCGACCGGCGTCTCGGCGCTGATTCAGGCGGAGGGGCTAAACTGGCTCGGGCTCTGGAAGAGCTTTTCCGACCCCGCGTACGCGCTCGGCGTCGAGCCGTGCAACTGCCCCGGCCTCGGCCGCGCGGCCGCGCGCGAGCGGGGGCTCCTGCCGATGCTGATGCCCGGCGAAACCCGCGAAAGCGCCGTCCGCGCGCAATTCTCGTCATGGAGGACAATGCCTTGAGAGCGATCATGGTCATGTTCGACACCCTGAATCGGCACTTTCTGCCGCCCTACGGCTGCGGCTGGACGCACGCGCCGAACTTTTCGAGGCTCGCCGCGCGATCCTGCACGTTTGACAACTGCTACGTCGGCAGCATGCCCTGCATGCCGGCGCGCCGCGAGCTGCACACCGGCCGCTACAACTTCCTGCACAGAAGCTGGGGCCCGCTCGAGCCGTTCGACGACTCCGCGATCGAGATGATGAGCGCAAGCGGCGTCTACACGCACCTCGCGACCGACCACCAGCACTACTGGGAGGACGGCGGCGCGACCTACCACTTCCGCTACTCGTCGTTCGAGTTCATCCGCGGCCAGGAGGGCGACCCGTACATCGGCGACGTCGAGGGGATGCGCGGGCTCGACAAGGTGAACTCGACCGCCTCCGAATTCAAGAAGGCGATGGACCGCGTGAACCGACGCCACATGCCGCGGGAGGAGGACATGCCGCAGGCGCGCACGTTCGCGGCGGGCTTGAAGTTCATCGAGCGAAACAAAGGCGCCGACCGGT
>MWAC01000054.1 GCA_002068815.1 Firmicutes bacterium ADurb.Bin467
CCGCCGCGCCGCTGGTCGCGGTCGGGCTGTTCAGCGTGCTGTTCACGCTTGCAAAGGTGATCGACGGCGCGATCGACATACCGCTCGCGTTCGTGACGGACAGCATGCGCGCGAAGTACGGCAAGCGCCGGCTCTCGATGCTGATCGGGTTTGTGCCGATGGTCGCGGCCTACGCGCTTTTGTGGCACCCGCTCCGCTCGGAGGCGAACAGCGCGTTCAACGCGATCGCGACGTTCATCGTGCTCATCGTGTTCTTCTCATCGTACACGCTGTGCCTCGTGTCCTACTACGGCTGCTACGCGCACATCGTCGAAGACGGCCGCGACCGCGCGAAGCTCGCGGGCTGGAAGGCGTTTTTCGACACGGTCAACTATTCCGTGGCCTACGCGCTGCTTCCGATGTTCATCTCGATGGGCTTTACGATCCGGCAGATCGTCGTCGGCTGCATGCCGCTGATGCTGACGATGCTGATCCCGCAGTTCCTCGTGAAGGAGGACGGGTCGCTGAACAGGCCCGAGGCGAGGGTGCCGTTCCTCGAGAGCCTGAAAAAGACGTTCGCCCACAAGGACTTTCGGAACTGGCTCGTGCCGCTGTTCCTGTTGCACTTTGGGCTGATGATGTTCCTCGCCGGGCAGAGCGTCATCGCCGCGGGCGCGATGGAGCTCAACGGCTGGCAGATCACGGTGATGAACACCGCGGCGTTCGCGCCGGTGCCGCTGATGCTTCTGTGGTACAACCGCATACAGCGGAAACGGTCGACGCGGTTCGCGTTTCAGGCGGCGCTGCTCGCGTTCGCGGTCGCGATGCTGTTCTTCGACGTCGCGTCGACCCTGTTCTTCCCGGGCGACGGCAGGTGGCTTATCCGGCTTCTGATCGGCATCACGGGCTCGACGATCGGCAGCTTCTCGATCGGCGCGTTCTTCGCGGTGCCTTACCAGATCTCCTCGCAGATCGCGGCGAACGAATTGCGCCTGAGCGGAAAGGACCACTCGGCGATGTACTTCGCGGTGCAGGGGCTCGTCACGCAGGTCGCGTCCGCCGTCTCGACCGGCGTCGTCTACCTGAACGTGAAGTCGGTTTCGATCGGCGGCAACGCGCAGGCGGGCATCGAGATCGTGCCGCTGATCGTCGCCGCCGCGTGCGTGCTGTCGTTTGTGCTGTCGTTCAGGATGCGCAGGAACTACGCCCCGGAAGGCCGCTGAATGGGCAGGTGGCTTGTTCGCGCGATCAAGCTGCTCGCGCTGCCGTTCTTTTACATCGCCTTTCGGCCGCGCGCGCGGGGGTTCCGGGGGCTGAATAAGGCGGTCCTCTGCGCGAACCATACGTCTCTGTGGGACGGGGCGCTGCTGCTCGCGCTGTTCCCCTTTAGGACTCTGTACTTTCCCGCGTCCGACCGGCTGTTTCACTGCCCGGGGATTTGCAGGGCGTTCCTGTCTGCGATGGGGGCGGTGCGAATCCGCCCCGGGAGCATGCCGCTCGACGAGCTCCATGCGATCGCGAAGCGGCTCGGGCGGCGCGACTGGATCGTTTTCTTCCCCGAGGGGAGAATAGGGCGCGACGGGGCTGTGCACGCGTTCCAGCCGGGCTTTTCGATGCTCGCGCTGGAGGCGGGGCTCCCGGTCGTGCCGGTCAACGTGCGGCTCCGCCCGTTCTGGCTCGGCGGAACGGTCGTCCGCGCGGGCGCGCCCGAAATGCTGTCCTCAGAGGGGCGGCCGGACGGGGACGAGCTTCGGAAGATGGCCGAGCGGATGCGCTTGAGCGTCGCGAATCTGGGAAGGAGGGACGGGGATGTCTGAGGAGAGGGACCTGATGGAGGCGCAATTTCCCGACAACGGGGGAGGGATTTCGGTCGCGGGCATGGTGATCGGCATCGTCGCGGCGGTGTTCGCGCACATACCGTTTTTGTGCGCGCTGGGGCTTTTGCTGTCGATCCCGGCGATCATCTGCGCGAGCAAGGGCCGCAAGCGCGCCGCGAGGAACAAGCAGGGCATCGCGGTCACCGGGCTCGTGCTCGGCTGGGTCGCGTTCGGCATGTCGATCTTCATGAGCCTGTACACGGGGCTCTTCGCCTATGTGTTCTTGAGGGCGACGGGGGACGGGTCGCTGGAGGAATGGATACACCGGACGTATTTGCTCTAACTTCATCGATTGTTGTCTCCCGTAGCCGAAAAATACTGTCTGGCAGCGCCGGGCGGTATTTTTTCTTTTCCCGCATATTCAAAATCCTAACTTGACAGAATAAGGCCAAGCGGTTATTATGAATTTGAATTTGGAATTCGATTTGGAGGACCCTATGAAGAAATTGATCGGCCTGTTGCTCGCGGCGGTTCTGCTGCTTGCGGCGGCCTTGTTTCTGCTCGGCAGTTGCGCGGCGATGGGGGACAGCCAGCGGGCCGGCGGCGCCCCGCGAACGGGCAGCATTGTCGTGACGGACTTCCCCTGCTACGACCTCGTCCGGCAGGTGACGGGCACGGCGGAGGGGCTGACGCTTCTGATCCGGCCCGGGACGGACGCGCACATGTACGAGCCGACGCCCGCCGAC
>MWAC01000055.1 GCA_002068815.1 Firmicutes bacterium ADurb.Bin467
GCGGATCTGATCGTGAACCGGGGCGTGAACCCGTACGTTTCGATCGTGCTGTGCCTGATGCTGGGCGCGGTGCTCGGGCTCTTGAACGGCGTGTTGACCTCCTACGCGCGGCTGATGCCGTTCGTCGCGACGGTCGGCACGATGTCGATCGCCGAGGGTCTCGCGCTCCTTTGGACGAACTCGTATCCGGTCTTGAACCTGCCGCCGCAGATGGAGTACATCGGCCGCGGCTACCTGTTCAACGTGCCGTTCCCGCTCTACATCGTCGTGGTCGTCTACGTCGTCGCGTACTTCATCACCGAAAAGACGCGCTACGGGCGGTTTCTGTACGCGTCCGGCGGCAACGGCGACGCGGCGTACCTGTCCGGCATCAACGTAAAGCGGATACGGATGCTCTCCTACGTCGTGTGCTCGATCACGGTCGCGCTCGCGGCGATCATACTCTGCGGCCGGCTCGACTCCGCGCAGCCCGCGAACGGCAAGGACTGGGGGTTCAAGGCGATCACCGCCTGCGTGCTCGGCGGCACGTCGATGAACGGCGGCAAGGGCAAGGTGCTCGGCGTCCTGCTCGGCGCGATCTTCGTCGGCATGCTCAGCAACGGCATGACGCTTCTCAACATCAACTCGAACCTGCAGACCGTCGCAAACGGCGTGGTGCTCGTCATCGCGGTGGGCATCGACGTGTTCCGCACGAGCAAGGCCAACAGAACGTAGTGGGAGGGGTTGGGATGCCGGACGTTGTATTGCGGATAGAGAACATCTCGAAGAGCTTCCCGGGCGTGAAGGCGCTGAGCGACGTCAGCTTCTCGGTCAACCGCGGCGAGATACACGCGCTGATGGGCGAGAACGGCGCGGGCAAGTCGACGCTGATTAAAATCCTGTCGGGCGTCAACAGCCTGGAGGGCGGCGCGTTTTACATAAACGGAAAGTCGATGCGCTTCCAGACGCCGCTCGAGGCGCTCAAGAGCGGCATCAGCGTCGTGCACCAGGAGATCAAGCTCGTCGACACGCTGACCGTCTCGGAGAACATATTCATCGGCCAGCCGCCGATGACGGGGAGGGGCACCGTCGACTGGAAGAAGCTGCATCGCGACGCGCGGGAGCTGCTCGACAGCATACACGCCGACATCGACGAGCGCGCGATCGTCGGAAAGCTGTCGATCGCCCGGCAGCAGATGGTCGAGGTATGCAAGGCGCTCTCGCATAAGGCCGAGATCATCATCATGGACGAGCCGTCGGCGACCTTGACCGACAAGGAATTGACGATGCTCTTCCAGATACTCCGGAATCTCAAGAGCCGCGGCATCACCGTCATCTACATCTCGCACCGGATGGAGGAGGTCTTTGAGATCTCCGACCGCGTGACGGTGCTGCGCGACGGGCAGCACATACACACCGGCGATATCCGGGAGCTCGACCGCAGGCGGCTGATCGCGATGATGGTCGGGCGCGAGCTCGAGAACGAGTACCCGAAGGAGTTCGTCGGCCGCGGCGAGCCGATCCTGGAGGTCAAAAACCTGAACCGCCCCGGGGTGCTCAAGAACATCAGCCTGACGCTCCACGCGGGCGAGGTGCTCTGCGTCTCCGGGCTCGTCGGCTCCGGCCGGACCGAGTTCGCGCGCACGGTGTTCGGCGCGGACCGGGGAAAGGACCAGACCGGCGAGATATGGATTCGCGGGAAGAGGATCGAGATCCGAAGCGTGCAGGACGCGATGCGCGCGGGGATCGCCCTGATCCCGGAGGACCGCAAGCGGCAGGGGCTCGTGCTCGGGATGTCGGTTCGCGAGAACATCTCGATGGCGAGCATACGCCGCGTGATGCGGGGGCTGCGCATCAGCCGCAAGCTCGAAAACGCGCTCGCAAAGGAGTTCATACAATCGCTTCGGATCATGACGCCCGACCAGCAGCGCGAGGTCCGGAACCTGTCCGGCGGCAACCAGCAGAAGGTCGTCATCGCGAAGTGGCTCGCGACGAACGCCGACATCCTGATCCTCGACGAGCCGACGCGCGGCGTAGACGTCGGCGCGAAGGCCGAAATCTACAAATTGCTCAACGGCTTCACCGCGCAGGGGAAGGGGGTCATCATGATCTCGTCCGAGATGCCCGAGGTGCTGGGCATGTGCGACCGCGTCGTGGTGTTCCGCGACGGCGCGATCAACGGCGAGTTCACGCGCGACGAGGTCACGCAGGAGAAACTGCTCGACCGCGCAATCCGCTGAAGTACGGGCCGGGCGCCCGGCCGGTATATAAAACGAGGAGGAAGAAGACATGAAGAAAATCCTGACCCTTCTGCTGATCGTCTCGCTGTTGGTGCCCGCGGCGCTGATCGCCACCGCGTCCGCCGAGACCAAGGGGACGATCGGCCTGGTGCTCGGCTACCGCCGCGACGAATTCTACATGGACCTCGAGAGCCGGTTCCTGTCCGCCGCGCAGGAGGCGGGCTACGAATTGCTCGTGACCGACACGGACTTCGACATCGCGCGCTCCGTCGCCGCGATCGAGGACTATACCTCGATGGGCGTCGACGCGATCCTCTCCTGGGGCTCCGCGCAGTTCGTGAGCGCGATCGAGGCCGCGGTCGCCGCGGGCATCCCGGTCGTCTGCTACGACGGCTCGACGCCCAGCGAGCTCGTGACCGCGAACGTCACCTACGACCCGATCGACGACGGCAACGCCATCGGCCTGTGGGTCAAGGCCTACATCGAGAAGAACTGGCCGGACGAGGAAGTCGAAGTCGCGATTCTGGACTTCCCGGCGTCCTCCGAAATCTGCGTCGGCCGCACGAACGCGTTCAAGGCCGTGATCGAGACGATCCCGAACGCGAAGATCGTCGCGCAGATGGACGGCAAGGCCTCCCGCGCGGACTCGATGGCCGCCGCGGAGACCATCCTCGAGGCGCACCCGAACGTACGCGTCGCCTACGGCATCAACTTTGACACCGTCGCCGGCTTCTACGCCGCGCTCGAGGGCCGCGGCAAGACCGACTGCATCTGCGTCTCCAGCGGCAGCTGGGGCGAGGAGGCGATCAACTTCTTGGTCGAGGACCACCCGCAGTACAAGGCGTTTACGCTGATGAACCCGTGGGATATGGCCGACGCGTCCGTGCAGGCCGCCGTCGATGCGATCGAGGGCAAGGAGGTCGTCTACAACCAGGCGATGATCGCCAAGACCTACGACGCCTCGAACATCTCCGAGCTCGACTACAAGCTGATCATCGAGAGCCGCTGACATTTCCGACCGCCTTTCGAGCCGCCGCCCACAGCGGCGGCTCGGATTGCTTTTCCGGGGTCCGAATGCTATAATGACGCGAGGGGGAAGCGGCATGCCAAACGGCTCGATCAAGAGGGGCTATTCGCTCAGGCGGCAGCTGATGCTGCGCTTTATGGCGATTTCGCTGATCCCCGTCGTGGTGGTCGGCGTGTTTTCGCTGTGGTCGACTTCGTATTTCGGGCTGCAGGAGAAGGTCGCGACCGAGACGGCGGATGTGCACACGGTCATCGCGCTTCTGAACACGGAGCTGATGTACGTGCGCGAGGCCGGCATCAAGACGCAGTACATCGAGCTCGTGCAGCAAGTGCTCGAGCGCGAGCGGACCGACGCGGGCTTCCAGCCCGACGAGAACGAGCGCCACCGCATGCGCGCGGAGCTCATGGCCACCTTGAGCGAGAACAAGGTGCACTCGATCTACGTGTACGGCATGCGCGGAAACGTCTACACGAGCCAGCCCACGGTGCTGCTGGGCTACGAGAAGATTTCCGCGTACGACTGGTACCGGGAGGGCGTGGCGTCCGGCCGGAACTACTTCTGGGGCGAGCCGGTCCGCTTGAACAGCGTCTGGGTGCTGCCGTACGTGCGCAGGATCACCGACCCGACGAACCGAATTTTGCTCGGCTACTCGGTTACGAACCTCTACGAGAGCATATTGACCAGCAGCTACATCTCGCACGGCGACGTATACGTGCTCTCCGACGACGGCACGATACTCTCCGCGAGCGACAAGTCCGAGATCGGGCAGAATTTCTACGAGGCGAACGGCATCTCCGGCGCGCTCTTAGACGGGCGCACCGGCTACGCGAACGTCCGCGGCAAGGGCCCGCGCACCTACGCCGTGTTCAGCCGCAACACGTTCGCGAACCCGTCTCTTGCGAAGCTCTTCGTCTACAACAACTCCCAGATCATCGACAACATGCTCATCATGACGGGCGTGACGTCCGCGTCGTGCATCGTCGTGTGCGCGTTTCTGTCGGCGTATCTGTCAAAGCGGTTCGTCCGGCCGCTTCGCAAGATTCGCGAGACCGTCGACCGCATGCGGCTCGGGGAACTGAGCGCGCCGATGCACCCGCGGACCGACGACGAGATCGGCATGCTGATGGACAGCTTCAACAACATGTCGGCGAGATTGCAGGCGTCGCTCGAGGAGATACAGCGGATCAACGAGATGCGGCGCCGCGCCGAGTACCGCGCGATCGAATTGCAGATCAACCCGCACTTCCTCTACAACACGCTGTCCCTGATCATCTACCTCGCCGACGCCGGCGAGGCGGACAAGGTCAAACAGGTGTCCTCGGCGCTCTCGACGCTGTTTCGCATCAGCGTCAACCGCGGCCGGGAGCTCGTGCGCATCGCGGAGGAGATCAGCCACCTGCGCTGCTACATGGACATACTCTCGGTTCGGCATCAGGGCGAGTTCAAGTACGTGCTCGATGTCGACCCGGCGATATTGGAATACTACACGATCAAGATCATATTGCAGCCGCTCGTCGAAAACGCGATACAGCACGGCATACGCGACAACATGATCGCCGACGGGTTCATCCGCGTGACCGCCCACGCAGAAAACGGGCGAGTGATCTTCGAGATCATGGACAACGGCGACATCCCGGCCTCCAGGATCGAGGAGATGAACGCCGCGCTCCGGGACTACGGCAGCGCGCAGAATTTCGGCATCGGCATGCGCAACGTCGACAGCCGCATCCGGATGTTCTTCAAGGGCGACTACGGGCTCTCCTATCAGAAGCGCGGGGAGTTCACCGTCGCGCACATCGAGATTCCGGTGCTCGAGGAGGACCGCTATGTATAAGTTTCTCGTCGTCGAGGACGAGCCGTACGCGCGCAACTGCGTCCAGTCGATCCTGACCGAGCTCAACGGCGGCGGCGTCTACCTCGCCGAGAACGGCGCGGCGGCGCTCCATGCCGTCGAGCGCGAGGGGATCGACGCGGTGATCACCGACATACAGATGCCGGTGATGGACGGCATCGAGCTGATCCGGCAGTTGAACAAGAACCGCGAGCGCGTCGTCGTCGCGGTGTTGAGCGGGCACGACGAGTTCGCCTACGTGCAGGCCGCGGTCGAGTACTCCGCGCTCGACTACGTGCTCAAGCCCTTCGACCGCGACGCCGTCGCGAAGCTCTACTACAAGATGGTGCGCAAGCTCCGCGCGAAGACGAACCTCGATCAGGAGATCGCGAGCCTGATGCTGCGCTCGAGCAGGATACGGCCGTTCATCAAGCAGCGGTTCTTTCTCGACCTGATCGGCGGAAATGCCGACGGAGCGCGCATCGAGGAGATGCGCGACTACCTGAACCTCAACCTCTCCGACCGGCCTCTGCGCCTCTGCCTGATCGAGGTCGACGAGCGCGAATCGGAATTGCGCTCCGCCGACGGCCAGTCGAAGTTCTGCCTGTACAACATCTTGGAGGTCATCGGCCGCATCGCCGGCGAGTGGCCGTTTTCGGACTGCTTCGACGTCTCGAGCAACGCGCTTGCGGTCGTCTGGAGCCCGCCGGACGGCGCGCGCGACGCGGCGGAGCTGTTGGACAGCCTCGAGCTCCTCATCAACGAATTGAACTCGCTCTACGGGGTCGTTTTGAACGTCGCCCTGAGCGCCCCGGTCGCCGGCGCGCTCGAGGCGCAGCACGCCTACGAGGAGGCGCGCGCGGCGCTTCGGTACAAGCTGATCCACGGCTCCGGCCAGATCTTCGACGGCGCGCGGCTGAACCGCGGCGGCGCGGGCTACGAGAATCTGCCCGACGCGCGGCAGATCGTCGAGGCGGTGTGGCGCAACGCGCCGGAGGACGCGCTTCGCCTGCTCTCCGGCGCGTTTTCGGAGATCGGCCGAGACGCCGAGCGGTTCGGCGTCGCGACCGTCAACCTGTTTTTGCAGAAGATACTGACCGACTGCCTGATCATACTCGACCGGGAGTGCGGGGGCGTCGAGGAACTGAACCGCGGGATGGGCGTCAACTGCGTGGATTTCCGCGCGTCCGAGTGCTCGCGCGCCGAGGCGCGGGCGTTCTTCGAGCGTTTGATCCCGGAGATTTGCGCGGAGATTTCGCGCGACCGCTTAAACGAGCGCAAGAAGATCATACTGCGGGCAAAGCAGGTGATCGCGGAGAAGTACGGCACGCCGCTGGGCGTCGAGAGCCTCGCGAACGAATTTCACTTTTCCAAAAATTACTTCGGGCAGATGTTCAAGGCAGAGACCGGCATGAGCGTCAACGAGTACCTGAGCCTGCACCGCATACAGCGCGCGAAGGAATTGCTGCTCGAGAAGAAGTACAAGATGTACCAGATCGCGGAGATGGTCGGCTTCAGCGACCAGCAGTACTTCGCGAAGGTGTTCAAGCGCATCGTCGGCTGCATGCCGTCGGAGTACCAGCGTTGACGGCCCGCCATGCCACAAAATTGCGCCGCCCGGCCCTCCGCGCCCCCGGCCGCGGGCGGTTCGGCGGGGGCCGGAAGGTTAATATCGTCGTAATTTGACTTAAAATTGTCTATTGCATCTTCGGCGCTTCTGTACCAGAATGGAAGCAGCATTTGACCGGGAGTGGACAGCATGAACAATCGAAAACTGAAGGTCGCGATCATAAGCGCAGGCATGATCGCGAACGCCGCGCACATCCCCGCCTACCGGAACATGGCGGACGAGGTGGAGATCGCCGCGGTGTGCGATATAAACGCCGAGGCCGCGCGCCAGACGGCCGCGAGGCACGGCATCCCGGGCGTCTACGAGGACGCGGAGGAGATGCTCTCGCGCGAGAGGCCCGACCTCGTCAGCGTCTGCACGTCGAACGCGGCGCATCTGCCGATGGCGAAGCTCGCGCTCGAGCACGGCGCGAACGTGATCTGCGAAAAGCCGCTCGGCACGAGCTACCTCGACGCGCGCGAGGCGTACGATGTCGCCGGAAGGATGGACAAAATCCTTGTAGCGTGCCAGTCGGCGCGGTTCACGCCGGAGCACCTCGACGCGCACCAACTCGCGCGGGAGGGCGCGCTCGGAGACGTCTATTTCGCCGAGATCAGCCGCGTTCGGCGCAGGGGCGTGCCGACATGGGGGAACTTCCACCGGAAGGATATCAACCTCGGCGGCGCGTTCTGCGACATCGGCGTGCACGTGCTCGACGCGGCGCTGTGGATCATGGGAAACCCGAGGATGGCCTCGGTGACCGGCGTGTCCGGAAACCGGCTGACGCGCAAGGGCGAGTGCCTCGTCACGAGCCTTGCGGAAGCCGGCGCGCCGCTCGGCCGGTTCGGGGCGAAGTGCGCGTATGCGCCGGACGAGTTCGAGACCGAGGAGTTCGCCGCGGGCTCGGTGCGGTTTGAGAACGGCGCGATGCTGAACTTCAAGGTCGCGTGGGCGCTGAACCTGCCCAACAGCGCGTCGATGAGCATCGTCGGCGACCGCGCGGGGCTCCTCCTCCCGGAGTTCAAGCTGATCGCGACGATGGGAAAGTACCAGGCGGACGTCGAGCCGCGCCGCTTCAACGAGGAGCGAGCGTACCGCGACAAGCCGTTCAGCGGCCACTGGCACCTCGTCGAGAACGTCGTCAACCACCTGCGCGGGCGCGAGGAGCTTGTGATCCAGCCCGAGGAGACGCTCAACGTGACCGCCGTCATCGACGCGTTCTACCGCTCGGCGGAATTGAAGCGCGAGGTGGCGTTCAAAGAGATCGAGGCGCGCCCGTGAGCGGCAGACTCAAGGCCGTCGTCATCGGCGCGGCGCACGTGCACATACTCGAGGTGTGCAAGTACGTGAGCGACTGTGAGCACATGGAGCTCGCCGCCGTCGCGGACGCGGAGCCGTTTGACCCGTCGGACCTCGAGGGCGCGAAGCCCTACAGCCGGCGGTGGAATTTCGACTATGTCCGGCGCTACGGCGCGACCGTCTACGGGGACTACCGGCAGATGCTCGACGAGATAAGGCCCGACCTCGCGTTCATCACGACCGAGAACGCGAAGCACGTCGACGTGTTCTGCGAGGTCGCGAAGCGCGGCATCGCGGCGAGCATCGAAAAGCCGCTCGCGCGCGACTACCGGGAGGCGCTTCAAATCGCCAAGATCGCCAGGGAGACCGGCGCGGAGGCGTTCGTCAACTGGCCGATCGCGTGGCGGCAGTGGCTGTACCAGATGAAGGCCGCGCTCGATTCCGGGAAGATGGGGAAGCTGATCAAGGTCCGCCACCTCGCGGGGCAGACGGGCCCGGTCGGGCCGGGGGCCGTGCACCGGGGCAGCGGCGACACGCGCGCGGAGGACATGACGCCCGAGGAAAAGTCGAAGATGTGGTGGTATCGCGCGCATGCGGGCGGCGGCGCGTTTCTCGACATGTGCTGCTACGGCAGCATGGTGAGCGTGTGGTTCAGCTCTGAGCCGTGCCGCTCGGTCGCCGCGGTGGACGGCAACTTCGCGCACGGGTTCTCGGACGTCGAGGACAACGGCGCGATGCTCTTGCGGTTTCCGTCGAGCGTCGCCGTCGTCGAGGGCACGTGGACGACGCCCGCTTTGGCGCTGCCCGCGGGGCCGGAGATTTACTGCACCGGGGGCGCCATTCTGGGCGAGCGGCATGCGGGCGGCGTCCGCGTGAAGCTCGTCGGGCTTATGGGCGACATAACCTACCTCGACCCGCCGGAGACCGACCCCGCGCTCTCAAACATGGCGTGCGCGTTCTCCGCATACCGGCTCGACGGGCGCGAGATGCCGCGGATCGTCCGGCTCGACGAAAACCTGCGCGCGATGGCGGTGCTCGACGCGGGGCTGCGCGCGGCGAAGAGCGGGAAGGCCGAGCCCGTCGACGCGGCCGCGTGGGGGGTCTGACAATGGCGGGCGCGGTCATCGCCGACATCCAGCAGAGCTCCGTCCACGACGGGCCGGGCTTCCGCACGACCGTGTTCTTCAAGGGCTGCCAGATGCGCTGCCCGTGGTGCCACAACCCGGAGACGATATCCTTCGAGCCGGAAATGCTCCATTACCCCGAGAAGTGCATCGGCTGCGGAAAGTGCGATGAGGGCTGCTTCTCCGGCGCGAGGATCCCCTGCGGGCGGAGGATGTCCGTTGCCGACGTGTTCCGCGAGATCGAGCGGGACATGCCGTACTACGGCGCGGACGGCGGCGTGACGCTCTCGGGCGGCGAGCCGCTCTGCCAGCCGGCGTTCGCGCGGGAGTTGCTCGAGCGGTGCCGCGAGGCCGGCGTCGGCGCGGCGATCGAGACGAACTTGGGCGTGCCGTGGGAAATCGCCGAGCCGGTGCTCTCGCTCTGCTCGGTCGTCATGGCCGATCTCAAGCTCTGGGACGAGGCGGAGCACATGCGCTGGGTCGGCGCCTCGAACCGGCCCGTGAAGGAGAATCTGTCGCGAATCGCCGCGCTCGGCATGCCGCTGGTCCTGCGAACGCCGATCGTGCCGGGCGTCAACGCGACCCGGGAGCAGATCGCGCCGATCGCCGAATTCGCCGCGCGGCTCCCGAACCTCAGGTACTACGAGCTGCTCTCCTACCACCCGCTCGGGCTCTCGAAGCTCGCGGCGCTCGGGAGGGAGGCGCGGGAGTTCGAAAAGCCGACGCGGGAGATGATGGAATTGCTCGCGGGCGCGGCGACGGAAGCGGGCGTCAAAGTGGCCGTGAACGGCGTGCGCGCCGGAGGGAGAAAATGCTGACATATCCGGACAGAATTTCGAGCATGCGGGAGACGAAGCGGCTGCACACCTTGCAAAAGCGCGAGCAGCGCGGCTATTCCGACGAGGACGACTACGGCAACATCCCCGTGCCGGAGGACTTCCGATTCGCGCCCGAGCCCGGGGGCATCTACGGCTACGGGGGGCTGTCGAAGGCGTTCGCCGGCATGCTCGACCGCTATCCCGTGTACGTCGACCCGATGGAGATGCTCTGCGGGCGGTGGAGCAAGCTCCTGACCGACTACCGCATCGGCGCGCGCTGGGACGAGGCCCGCTTCCCGTACGACGACTTGAAGCCGCTCCAAAAGCTCTACAACATCACCAGCGGCATCGACAACGAGGCGCACTGCACGCCGGACTTTGCGATCGGGCTCGCGCTCGGCTTCGGCGGGCTGCTCGAGAAGGTGCGCAAATTTTGTCAGTTCCGCCGCGTAATTCATTGGAATGCCTCGATTTCGGAAAATTTTCATTCAGGGCAATACCGCACAATTCCAAGCGCGGTATTGCGCCGTCAGATTTTTCGTCAGACGTGTCAAAAAGCGCAGCGAATCCTTTGTGGATTCGCGAGCGTTTTCGGCGCATAGGACGGGAAAGATGCAGGCAAGACCGTGCTTAAGGCGTCAGCCGCGAATTGTGCGGCGCTGCCTTAGTGTAATCCATCCGCGGCCCGATGTCAACGGGCCGACGGTGATAACAGGAGGAGAAACCCATGTTAAAGAACATTCCCAGCATCCTTTCACCCGAGCTTCTGAAGGTCCTCGACGAGATGGGCCACGCCGACCGCATCTGCATCGGCGACGGCAATTTCCCCGGCGCCTCCATGGCCAAGCCGCAGAACGCCGTTTTCCTGCGCGCGGACGGCCACGGCGTCAACGAGCTGCTCGACGCGATCCTGCAGGTCAAGATCCTCGACGCCTACGTCGAGCATCCGGCCATGCTGATGCAGAAGATGCCCTGCGACGAAAAGCTCGACATCCCCATCTGGCACGAGTTTGAGAAGACCATCGCCAAGTACGACGGCCGCGGCGCCGCCGCCATCGGCAGCTACGAGCGGTTCGAGTTCTACGAGCAGGCCAAGACGTGCTACTGCATCCTGCAGTCCGGCGAGACCTCGATCTACGCGAACATCATGCTCCAGAAGGGCGTCGTCAAATAAGATTTTACGCGAGAAGGAAGCCCCGGGCCGCACGGCCCGGGGCTTCCTTTTGCGCGGGGACGGGGCGCGCGATCGAACATGCGCCCGTGCGTCTTTCGTCTTCTGTAGGGAACGGTCTTGACCGTTCCGGGGGGTTGGGG
>MWAC01000056.1 GCA_002068815.1 Firmicutes bacterium ADurb.Bin467
TCCTCGTTCGCCTGCGGGTCGAACTCATCGTAGATGTTGCCGACGATCTCTTCGAGCAGGTCCTCCATCGTGACGAGCCCGCTCGTGCCGCCGTACTCGTCGACGACGATCGCCATGTGCTGCTTGCGCTTCTGCATCTCGGAAAACAGCACGTCCGCGCGCAGCGTCTCCGGCACGAAGTAGGCCGGGCGGATCAGCTCGCGGATCGACTTTCCGCCCTCGGAGCAGCCGTTGAGCAGGTAGTCGCGCGTCGTCAAAATGCCGATGATGTTGTCGACGTCCTCCTCATAGACCGGGAAGCGCGAGAGCCCGCTCTCGCGGATGATTTTGAGGATTTCGGAAGGCTCCTCCTCGACGTCCAGGCACGTGAAGTCCTTGCGGTGGATCATGCAGTCCTCGGCGGTCATGTTGCTGAACTCGAAGATGTTCTCGATCATCTGCTTCTCGTCGGGTTCGATCTCGCCCTTCTCCTCGCCGATGTCGACCATCGCCAGGATCTCCTGCTCGGTCACGCGCTCGGCGGCGGCGGCCGGGTGGACGTGGAGGACGCGCAGGCAGAGGGCCGCGAGCGCCTTCGAGAGCCCCGTCAGCGGGCGCAGCATCGTCAGCACGAGGCGCGCGGGCCCGGCCGAAAGGCGCAGCGCCCGCTCCGGCGCGTGCGAAGCGAGGAAGTTCGGCAGAAGCCCCGCGAGCGCCGTGTACAATGCGCCCGTCGGGATCGCGATGCCGGAGGCCGCGAGCGCCTTCGCGAGCACGCTCGGCCGGATGAAGCCCGAGAGCCACCCCTCGAGGGGATCGAGCAGCCACGCGAGCGCGAGCGCCAGCGCGCCCAGCATCAGAAACCCGAACGCCGAATCCGGGTCGCCGAAGCGGTGCTGCGCGGATTTGACGAGCGGCAGCGCGCGCCTCAAAAGCTCCTCGTCGCCGCGCTCGAACCGGTCCTCATCGATGCGCTGCGAGGCGGCCTCCGCCAGGCGCAGAAGCGCGCCGGCGAGGAACAGCAATATGAGCACCAGCAGGGAACCTAAGGGGTCGGGGGCCAAGCCGTATTCCTCCTTGAACGTTCAGGGACGCCGACATATCCTTATTATACCATATTCCGCCGGGAAAACATCGCAGAATTGTAAAGGTTTGTTGACATCCTCTCTGAAAAACGAAGGCCGCCTGCCTCGGAGAGAGGCGCGGCGGCCCTTGCCGTATTCGTCACGCGTATTTCGGCCAATACGTGTCCCGGGCGGCGTTGCCGCGCTTGACGGACACGCTGGCGCGGTTTGCGGGCACCTCGAAGTTGTAGCACCAGTAGTACCCCGCGTCGTACGCGCCGCCGGCGGAGTTCTCGACGCCGCGCATATGCGAAAGCGTCTTCGTGTAGTGGTTCTTGAGCTCGTACTCGAGGAAGAACAGTTGCGCGAGCAGCGTCGTGTAGTCGTAGCCCTTGCCCGCGCAGTAGCTCTTGAGCCGCGTGAAGCGGCCGCCCGTCCACTGGCAGATGCCGTAGGAGTTTCCGCCCGCATTGTATGCCGTCGGGCGGAAGGACGACTCGCTACGGATGTTCGAGAGGATTCCGCAGGCGGCCGCGGCGTTGAGCCCCATCTCCTTCGTCAGGAACAGGAAGATGATCTCCTCGTTCGAGTACTTGCCGCTGCCGATCGCGTCCTCGATCGTGGGCTTCGGGGTCGGCGCCGGCGTGGGCTTCGGGGTGGGCGTCGGCGCGGGGGTCGGAGCCGGGGTCGGCGCGGGGGTCGGGTCCTCGTCGGCCTTGCGCTCGAGCCCGGAGCGCAGGCTGAATCCGTACTTCCCGTTGTTTTCGAGGCAGGCCCACGTGTCGTCGTAGGCGCGCACCGAGACCGACGCGCCCTTTTGAAGCGTCGCGAGCTTCTTCGACGACGAGGCCGCGCTCTTGTGGACGGCGAGACTGTCGGCGACGACGATCGCCTGAAAGCTCTCGACGACGTAGTTTCCGGAGGGCGCCTCGGTCTCTTCGGGCTCGTCCGGCTCCTCGGCGCTCCCGCCGGGGCCGACAAGGTCGCTTTTGTTCACATAGCCGATATAGCCGTTCAGCTCGATCATCGCGCAGCTTCCCGCGGTCGCGAGCAGCGTGACCTCGGTGCCCTTCTTGATGGGCGCCGAGCGGCTGCCCGTGCTCGGCTTCTCGTAGACGCGGGTCGCCTTCGCGACAGTGGCCTTCTCCGCGTCGCCGCCGACGGCCTTGAGGTCCGAGGCCGCCGCGTAGCCGGTCTTTCCCCGGCAGGCGATCTTCGCGGCGCCGTTCGCGCTCGAGCGCACGACGACGACGGCGTTCTTCGGGAGCGAGCCGATCCTCTTCTCGAGCCCGCTGTCGGAGTAAACCCCCGCAGAGCCCGAGGACACATAGGCGGCGTAGTCCGCATACGCGAACGGGGCCGCGGCCAGCGCGACGATCAAGAGAAGCGCCGTGCGCCGAATCCATTTTCGCAATTGCATAGAAGTCTCCTTTCAAACGGCCGATCGTCATAAATATGCTGAAAATATTGCAAGGTTCGTGAATATATTACGAATTGTATCACAATTGAAACACATTGTCAACAACTGGATGGAAGACAACAAAAAAACGGCCCCGCCGGAGGATGCACGCCTCGGGCGGAGCCGGAAACCGGGATTTTCTTCGGCGTTTACTTGAACGGATTCTCCTCGGGATAGAGCACGCCCGCGGGCTGGTTGTAGCCGATCTTCTCGATGCCGAGCATCTTGAAAACGGAGAAGATCGCCTTGCCGTGGTGGCCGAACGCGACCGCGCCGTGGTGCGGGAAGCCGCCGCCGATGAGCACATGGCGGTAGAAGCGGTTCATCTCGCGGATGCCGAACACGCCGATGCCGCCGAAGGACTCCGTCGGAACCGGCAGCACCTCGCCCTCGGCGATGTAGGAGACGAGAAGGCTATCCTTGTTCGCCTGCAGCCGGTAGAACGTGATCGGGCCGGGGGCGATGTCGCCCTCGAGCGTTCCGCGCGTGATGTCCGGCTCGCCGCCGCCCTCGAGGCCGCGGTTCATGATCAGCTGGTACTTCATCTCGCCCTTCGTGAGGCGGCAGATCGGGGTGTTTCCGCAGTGGAAGCCCATGAACGTCTCGTTGTGGCGGTAGTCGTACACGCCCGCGATCGACGCCTTGTACATGTCGGCGGGCACGGTGTTGTTGATGTCGAGCAGCGTCACCGGCTCGCAGCTGACGCACGTTCCGATGTACTCCGACAGCGCGCCGTAGATGTCGACCTCGCACGCGACCGGGATGCCCATCGAGGTCAGCCGCGAGTTCACGTAGCAGGGCACGAAGCCGAACGCCGACTCAAACGCGGGCCAGCACTTGTTCGCCATCGCGACGTACTTCGCCGCCCCCTTGTTCGCCTCGATCCAGTCCAAGAGCGTCAGCTCGAACTGCGCGAGCTTCGGAAGAATCCCGGGCATCTTGTTGCCCGCGCCGAGCTCCTCCTCCATCTCGCGGATCTTGTCCGGGATGCGCGGGTCCCTGTCGTGCGAGCGGAACGCCATCAGAAGGTCGAGCTCCGAGTTCTCCTGCACGTTGATGCCGAGCTTGAAAAGCGGCGCGACCGGCGCGTTGCACGCGAGGAAGTCGAACGGGCGCGGGCCGAACGTGATGATCTTCAGGTCCCTGAGGCCCAAGAGGGCGCGCGCGACCGGCAGGAACTCGAGCACCATGTCCGCGCACTCCTCGGCGGTGCCGACCGGGTACTCGGGGATGTAGGCGTCGATTCCGTTGAGCTTCAGGTTGTAGCTGGCGTTCAGCATGCCGCAGAACGCGTCGCCGCGCTCGCTCGAGAGCACCTCGACGTTCTCCTCGGCCGCGGCTAAGTACATCACGGGTCCGCCGAACTTCTTCGCGATCAGCGTCTCCGGCCCCTCGGGGCCGAAGTTTCCGAGGAACACGACGAGCGCGTTGATGCCGGCCGACGCGATGTCCTCGCAGGCGTCCAAGACGTTTGCGTCGATGCCGCCCTCGATGATGACCTCGCTCTCGTAGATGTCGACGCCGCGCGAGCGCACGGCCTCGACGAGCGCCCTGCGGCGCCGCTCGCTCAAGGTGATGGGGAAGCAGTCGCGGCTGACGGCCACGACGCCCAGTTTGACTTCGGGAACGTTGAACATGTTCTTTCCTCCAATACATGCAGTGGTTGAGACTATTATCCTAAATTTTCGCGGAAGTGTCAAGGAATTAATTTCCGAAAAAACGTCGAACTATTTCTGGCAGATGCGGCCCAAATGGACTTGTATTCCGGGCGAAAGTGTGGTAAAAAGGATAGTATAATAAAACGCAAAAGAAGGGATGCTATGTTCGGCTATCGCCCCGACGGACATCCGATTCCGGAATACGTCGATCCGATCGTGAAATTCACGCCGTATATCATGACCACGCGCAACGACGCGCAGAATTTCGTCACCTATCCGCTCGAGTACAAGCCTCTGGCGGACTATATCCGCGAGCACCGCGACGCCGAGGAGCCGATCAGCTTCATGACGATTTTGATCGCGGCGTACGTGCGCGCGGTGCGCAAGCACCCGGTCCTGAACCGCTTCGTCGTCGGAAAGCACCTCTACGAGCACTCGGACATCACCGTCTCCTACATCGTCCTTCGCGAGATGCCGGACGGCCGGTACGACGAGGCGGCGATCAAGATGCACTTTTCGCCGGACGACACGCTTAACACGGTCGCGAAGAAGATCAACGAGCAGGTGCGCCTCGCGCGCGAGCCGGGGAACGAAAACGGCGCCGTCAAAATCGCAAACACGTTTTTGAAGATACCGCTCCTGCCCGGGCTCGTGGTCTGGATACTCAAGGCGATGGACAAGTTCGGGCTGCTTCCGAAGTCATTGATCGAGGTGTCGCCGTTCCACTGCTCGCTGTTTGTGACGAACATGATGTCGATCAACATGCCGGTGATCTACCACCACCTGTACAACTTCGGCACCTGCTCGCTGTTCGCGTCGCTGGGCCGCCCGGAGCGCGTCGTCACCGCGAACAAGGAGGGCAAGGCCAGCCGCCAGCTGACGATCCCGATGAGCGTCGTCTCCGACGAGCGCGTCTGCGGCGGCGCGGAGTACGCGCAGGCGATGTACGCGGCGCTGAAGTACATGATGAACCCCGCGGCGCTCGAGACGCTCGACGACTGAAAAGGGCGCAAAAAATCCCGGGTGCGGAGAAAATCCCGCGTCCGGGTTTTTGTTTGGTCAGATCGATCGATTCCCGAACGCGATGTCGTTCCGGGCGTCGAACAGCTTGTCGATGAACAGCCGGTCGTACTCGGTCAGGTTGTAGCGGCGGGGGTAGATGAGCACGTCCCGGTAGCGGCGGTTCGAAGCGCACTTCCTTTCGACGAGGCCCCACGGCTCGAGGATCGACGGCGGCTCCGGCGACGACCACATGTAGGTGCCGGGGATGCGATTCAAAAATTCAAACTGCGCCGCGCGCTCGTAGATCAGTATGCGGCGGCTCTCGCAGTCGCCGGGGCGGTGCGGCGTGCGCGGGATCGCGGAGAGGTGCGGCACCGTCTTGTCGCCGTGCGTCAGCTCGATGTAGTTCTCCAGCCGCGCCGGGTCGAGCGGGTCGAGGTCCGCGAGCGGGTGCTTTTTCGACATCAGCACCGTGTAGTTGTACTCCCAGACCTGCTCGAAGCGCAGCTCCTTTTCGTCGAGGAAGTCCAGAAAGTGCGCCTCGTGCTGCACGCGGTAGCGTATGATGCCGAGCCGGAACCGGCCGGAGAGCACGTTGTTGACGGTCTGCACCGAGTTCGTCTCCTTGATGCTCAAGAGCATCTCGCCCTCGAGGTCGAGCGCGGAGATGAACCGCGAGACGCCGTCGGCGATGTAGCTGCCGCGCGGCATCGACAGGCTGAACCGCTGCATGCGGTCCTGCTCGTCGCTCTTGAGCGCCTCCATCTGGTCAACCTGCATCAGCACGCCGCGCGCGAGCTTCAAAAACTCCTCGCCCTTCGGCGTGGGCACGACGCCGCGCGACGTGCGCTCGAAGATCGGAAAGCCGAGGCCCTCCTCGAGCTCGCGGATCGCCTTGCTGAGGTTCGGCTGCGCCATGTACAGGTTTTCCGCCGCCTGCGAGATCGAGCCCGTGCGCTCGACCTCGATCGCGTATTTGAATTGTATCGTATTCATCGCGGCCCCCGTTTCTCTTGATCCATTATACTCCGGCGGCGCCCGGGGGTCAACCGCCATGAAAAGCGGGCGGGAGCGGCGCCCGCCGTCCCCGCCCTGCGTGTTGCGCCCGTCCGTCAGTTCTGGATGACGACGGTCGTGCCGACCGGGCAGTTCGAGTAGATCCACTTCGCGTTGTCGACGGTCAGCCGGATGCACCCGTGCGAGGCGCGGCGGCCGAGGTTGCTGACCGAGCTCCGCTGCAGCGAGCTCTCCTTGGGCTGGCCGTAGATCACCGAGTGGAACAATATGCCGCCGAAGATGCGCGTCGCGTACTGCGCGTAGCAGTCGAAGTCCTTGAAGTAGTACCAGCGCCCGCCGGCCGGGCCGCCGGCCTGATAGGTGCCCAGCGGCGTCGGATCGCTCTTCGTGCCGGTCGAGCACTTGAAGCTGTGCAGCCGCTCCCCGTAGCCCTCGCCGGTCCAGCGGTAGACGTACACGCGCTGGTCGGAGACGTCGACGACGAGCTTGTACGGGAACACGTACTCGGTCGAGCGGACCGCCGAAGGGTCGAACAGCGCCAGCTGCGTCGCCTCGTCCGCGACGCCGGTCTGGTCGAGGTTGTTGCGGCGCTGGAAGTACTTGAGCGCGTTCGCGGTGATTTCGCCGTAGGTGCCGTCCGCGCCGTTGTACAAATAGCCGAGCTGCCCGAGCCTGCGCTGCACGCGCCGGACCTCGCGGCCGCTGTCGCCGACCTCGACCGTCTGGCGGTAGACCTTGAAGCTGCCGTCGCGAAGGTAGTACAGGAGCTCGTCCTCGATGACCGGGTTCGGGACGTAGGGCGTCGGCGAGGGCGTGGGCGAGGGCGTCGGGGCGATCGTCGCGTCGACGACGCGCGGGAGCTCGCCCGGGCGCAGCGTCGGCGTCGGCGCGGGGGTCGGCGCGGGGGTCGGCGCGGGGGAGGGCGTCGGGTTCGCCTCGAGGTAGGCGAGGTAGTCCTCGTACTGGTAGCTCTTGAACGCCTTGACGGCCTTCTCGGTCGCGTCGCCGTAGGAGCCGTCGATCGTCCCGTCGAGGAAGCCCCACACGGCGAGCTTCTCCTGCGCGAGCTCGATGTCCGCGCCGGACGCGCCCTTCGCGCGCGGCGTCGGGGTCGGGGTCGGCTTCGGGATCAGCCCCGTGCCGTTCAGGAGCAGGTCGCGCGTCGCCGGGTCGGCGACGCCGGTCGCCGCGAGGCCGTGCGTCTGCTGGAATTCGCGGACGGCGGTCGTCGTCGCGGCGCCGATCACGCCGTCGGACGCGCCGGAGAGGTAGGTCAGCTGGATCAGCTTCGTCTGGATTCCGTAGACGAGGTTCGGCTCCGAGAACAGCAGCGATCGCGTCTCGGGGTCGGCGACGCCGGTCGCCGGGAGGCCGTACATCTGCTGGAACAGCGATATGGCGTCCGTCGTCGCCGGGCCGAGCACGCCGTCGGGCGCTCCGGTCTTGACGCCGACCGCGATCAGCTTGTCCTGAATCTCGGTGACACCGATCTGCGCGACGGAGAGCGCCGCGCGCGTATTTTGGTCGGCGGCGCCGGTCGGCGCCAGGCCGTACATCTGCTGGAACAGCTTCACCGCCGCCTCGGTCCCGCCGCCGAAGTGCCCGTCCGCCTTGCCCGCGAGCAGCCCGAGCGCGATCAGGCGCTCCTGGAGCTCCACGACGGGGCTCCCCTCGGAGGCGTCCACGACGCCGTTGTGGAGCGAGCCCGCGGGGTAGCCCGGCGTCGGGGACGAGGCGGTCTCCGCGACCGAAGCGCCCGTTAAAACACAGAGGATCAGCGCAAGAGAGATGATTCTGCGATACAATCGTCACACCCCAATTCCCATGCCATGTATTGCCATTATACCGGAATATTTTCGCACAAAGTGGCCCTGCGTGTAAACATCAGATTAAATATGTAGGGGGAGAGGGGGTTCCTCTCCCCGGTAGGTCAGTAGATCGTGACCGTCGTCCTCGCCGAGCAGTTGTTGTAGATCCACTTCGCGTCCTCGACCTTCAGCCGGATGCAGCCGTGCGACGCGCGCGAACCGAGCTTGGCAACCGAGCCGGAGATCAGCGTCGAGGAGTCCTTCTGGTTGAAGAGCACCGAGTGGAACAGGTACGGCCCGCTGATGCGGTAGGCGTACTGCGCCCAGACGTCGAACTTGTTGAAGTAGTACCAGCGCCCTGCCGGACCTCCGTTCGAGAAGGTTCCGCGCGGCGTCGGGTCGTCCTTTGTGCCGGTGGAGCACTTCATCGTGCGCACGAGCTTCGAGTAAGAGCCGTTGACCCACTTGTACGCGTACACGCGCTGGTCCTTGATCGACACCTTCAACAGGTACGGGTGCTCCGGGCGGTCGGACTTGACCGCGTTCGCGCTGAACAGGAGCCGCTGCGTGACCTCGTCGGCGACGCCGGTCTCCACGAGGTTGTTGCGCTTCTGGAAGTACTTGAGCCCCGTCTCGGTCCCGGCGCCGAAGTCGCCGTCGATGCCGCTGTCGATATACCAGAGCGCGGCCAGGCGCCTCTGCAGGCGGTACACTTCGCCCAAGTTGTCCTCGTCCTTCATGCCGCGCTGCAAGTCCTCGCGATAGACCTCAAACGAGTTGCCCAGCAGCACTTCCTTCAGCTCGTCCGTCGCGATTCCGTCCGGCGCGTAGGGCGTCGGGGTCGGAGCGGCGGTCGGCTCGGGCGCCGGTTCCCCGGTCCTGTCCGGGTCGAAGGACGCCTCGGGCGTCGGGCTCGGAACGGGGGAGGGGGTCGGCTCGGGCGTCGGCTCGGGCGTCGGGGTCGGGCTGTAGAGTTCGATTCCCTCGCGCTCGTACAGGTACTTCTGGTAGAGCTTCAGCGCCTTGTCGGTGCCGCCGCCGAAATCGCCGTCGGCCTTGCCATCCATGAAGCCCAGTATGCGAAGCGCCTCC
>MWAC01000057.1 GCA_002068815.1 Firmicutes bacterium ADurb.Bin467
CCCGCCGTTCTACGACTCGATGATCGCGAAGCTGATCGTCCATGCGCCGACGCGCGCCGAGGCGATCCGCAAGATGCAGGCGGCGCTGTGCGAGATGGTCATCGAGGGCGTCGACCACACCGGCTGGATGCAGGCCGAGCTGATCGCCGAGCGCGCGTTCGAGGACGGGACCTACACGACCGACTATCTGAGCGGGAGGTAACAAATGCTCACGAGAAATTTGTTCCGCCGCCCCCGCAACAAGCTGGAGGACGCGGGCGCAAACAGCATGGCGAGGCCGGAGATTCCGGGCCAGCTCTACGCCTCCTGCCCGAACTGCAAGGCGATGAACCCGGCCGAGGAGCTTTCAAGGCACGCGGACGTATGCCCGAAGTGCCAGCACCACTTCCGCGTGTCCGCGCGGCGCAGGATCGCGCTGACGGCGGACGAAAACACGTTCCAGGAACTCTGGCCGACGCTTCGCGGCGTGAACCCGATCGCGTTCCCGGACTACGACAAGAAGCTCGTGAGCGCGCGGGAGCAGTCGAACGAGGTCGAGGCCGTCGTCGTGGGCGAGTGCCAAATCGGCGGCATCCCCGCGTGCCTGTTCGCGATGGAGCCGTCGTTCATGATGGGCTCGATGGGCACCGCCGTCGGCGAGAAGATCGCGCGGCTGTTCGAATACGCGCTCGAAAAATCGCTGCCGGTCGTCGGCTTCTGCGTGTCCGGCGGCGCGCGCATGCAGGAGGGCATACTGTCCTTGATGCAGATGGCGAAGACGACCGGCGCGGTCAAGCGCCACTCGGACGCGGGCAACCTCTACGTCGCGGTCCTGACCGACCCGACGACCGGCGGCGTGACGGCGAGCTTCGCGATGGAGGGGGACATCACGATCTCCGAGCCGGGCGCCTTGATCGGCTTTGCCGGGCCGCGCGTGATCGAGCAGACGATCCGCCAGAAGCTCGCCGAGGGCTTCCAGCGCGCGGAGTTCGTGCTCGAGAAGGGCTTCGTCGATATGATCTGCGACCGGCGAGACCTGACCGACCGGATCGCGGGCCTTTTGAAGCTCCACCGAAGGGAGGCCCAGGAATGAAGGCGTACGACAGCGTGCAGGCCTCGCGCGCGAAGGGCAGGCCGACCGCGCTCACCTACATCGCGAATCTGATCGACGGCTTCGTCGAATTGCACGGCGACCGGCGCTTCGGCGACGATCCCGCCGTCGTCGCGGGCCTCGGCTGGCTCGCGGGCATGCCGGTCACGGTCATCGGCATCGAGAAGGGCTCCGACACGCCCGACAAGGTGCGCAGGAACTTCGGCTCGGCAAACCCCGAGGGCTACCGCAAGGCGCTCCGGCAGATGAAGCTCGCCGAGAAGTTCCGAAGGCCGGTATTGTGCCTCGTCGATACCTCCGGCGCGTTCTGCGGCATCGGCGCCGAGGAGCGCGGGCAGGGGCAGGCGATCGCCGAGAACATGTATGAATTGATGACCTTAAAGACGCCGGTCCTCTCCGTCGTCATCGGCGAGGGCGGCAGCGGCGGCGCGCTCGCGCTCGCGGTCGCCGACGAGGTCTGGATGCTGCAGGACGCGTATTACTCGGTCATTTCCCCCGAAGGCGCGGCGAGCATACTCTGGAAGGACGCGAAGCGCGCGAAGGAGGCCGCCGAGAGCCTGCGCCTGACCGCGAAGGATCTGTTCGAGTTCGGCGTGATCGAGCGCATCGTCGACCCCGCGGACGTGAAGCAGAAGGGCATGCCCTCGCTGAAGGCGGCGCTCTTCGAGGCGCTCTCCCGCTACAGCGCGCTCTCCGACGGGGAGCTGCTCGAGGGCCGCTACGCGAAATTCCGCAAGATCGGAGGTACAGAAGCGTGATCGCCATAGTCACCGACAGCACGGCCTACCTCACGCACGACGAGGCGGTGGAGCTGGGCGTCGTCGTCGTCCCGATGAGCTACTCGCTCGACGGGGTTTCGAGCCTCAACGAGGGCTGCATCGAAAACGACGACGCGGCCGAGAGGCAGGTTGCCGAGCACATGAACTCGGTGCACACCTCGCAG
The DNA here is from genome assembly GCA_002068815.1 of Firmicutes bacterium ADurb.Bin467. Lineage (GTDB taxonomy): Bacteria > Bacillota > Clostridia > Christensenellales > Aristaeellaceae > Pullichristensenella. The sequence goes on from MWAC01000057.1 coordinate 2,034, forward strand.
GCGACGCTCGCCGGGTTTGTGAACACGTTCACGATGCTCAAGCGCGCCGGGTACGAGACGCTCTGCCTGACGATCTCCTCCCGGCTCAGCGGCACCTACGCGAACGCCGTGCTCGCGGCGAAGGAATTGGGCGGACAGCACATCGAGGTCGTCGACTCGCTGACGACCTGCGCGGGGCTCTATCTGCTCGTGCGCGAGGCCCGGGCGCGCATCCGCGCGGGCGACCGGCTCTCGAGCGTCGCAAAGCACCTGAACAAGATCAAAAACCGCGTCCGCATGTTCTTCTCGGTCGACGACATGACGCCGCTTCGCAGGAGCGGCAGGCTCGGAAACGTCAAGATGTCGATCTCGACGGTGCTCAACATCCGCCCGCTGCTCGAGCTCAAGGACGGCTCGATCGTCTCCGCCGGCATCGCGCGCGGCAAGCTCGACCAGGCGCGAAAGCTCTGCGGCTTCTGCGAAAAGGCGACCGGCACCCTGATCGTCAACGGCTTCCTCGCCGACGAGGCGGCGGCGAAGCTGACCGCGCAGCTCGCGCGCGGGGATCGGAGCATCGAGCGCAGGCGCGTCGGCCCGGTGCTCGGCGCGCACCTGGGCGCCGGGTGCGTCGGCGTCGCGTGGATCGAACCGTGAGGATTCCCACATGTTGACAGCCCTCGGGCGGGTATGCTACACTCGACTTGAGATCAACGACGCGGAGGTTGCGAACATGAGGGTTTTGTTTGCCGGGGAGACGTACTTTGTCCACGAGACGCATATGAAGGGCGTCGACTATTTTTTGCAGAACCGCTATCAGGACGACTCCGGGTGGCTGCGCGGCGCGCTCGAGGCCGGGGGCATCGAGGTCGACCACATACCGTCGCACATGGTCCCGGAGGGCTTTCCGAACGCGGTGGAGGCGCTCAAGAGGTATGACGCGGTCATCCTCAGCGACGTCGGCGCGAACTCGCTGCTGCTTTGCTACGACACCATGGCGAAGTCCATCATCATGCCGAACCGCCTGAACCTGCTCGAGCAATTTGTGCGCGAGGGCGGCGGACTGCTCATGGTCGGCGGCTACATGAGCTTCAGCGGCATCGAGGGCCGCGCGTTCTTCCGCGGCACGGCGATCGAGACATTGCTTCCGGTCGAGATGGTCCCGGGCGACGACCGGCGCGAAGTCCCCGAGGGCGCGCAGATCGCGATCGAGCGCCCGGAGCACCCGATCTTCGACGGCATCCCGGCGAAGTGGCCGAAATTCCTCGGCTACAACCGCTTGATCGCGAAGCCGGGGACGCAGCTCGCCTCGCACGACGGAAACGCGTTCATCGCCGCGTGGGACTACGGAATGGGCCGCTCGGCCGCGTTCGCGAGCGACTGCGCGCCGCACTGGGGGCCGGAGGCGTTCGTCCGCTGGGAGTTCTACGGGAAGTTCTGGTGCAATGTGATCCGGTATCTCGCGAAGAAGTGACGAAAAGGCGCCCCGCGGATTGCATCCTCGGGGCGCGAAGGTTCTCGGGAGATGGGGGTTCATTCCTCGGAAAACATGTCCTTTTCGACGCCGCACACCGGGCAGACGAAGTCGTCCGGAATTTCCTCCCAAGTGGTGCCCGGCGCGAAGCCCAGTTCGGCATCGCCCTCCGCCTCGTCGTAGGTCCAGCCGCAGACGCTACAAACATACTTCTTCATCGTGACATCCTCCTCTTTTTTCCGGTATTATACCGTATTTTCCGCGAAATGTCCCGCCATTTTCGAAATAATTTTGGAGAAAGCTGCGGCGAGCGCGTTAATTCTGCGCCGGGTTATTGACATATGGCAGAAACCGTGCTATGCTGTCCGAGTAAATGACTTATGTCAATAAAGGAGGGCGAACACATGCGAATCGCGGCGACGTATCAGAACGGGGACATCTTTCAGCACTTCGGGCACACGGAGCGGTTCAAGGTCTACGACGTGGAGGACGGGGAGGTCAAATTGGCGACCGTCGTCAATACGAACGGCAGCGGCCACGGCGCGCTGGCGGACATTTTAAAGAAGCTCGAGGTCAAAAAGCTGATCTGCGGCGGCATCGGCGACGGCGCGCGCAGGGCCTTGCAGGAGGCCGGGATCGAGCTCTACGCGGGCGTCTCCGGCGACGCGGACGAGGCGGTGCGCGCGCTGCTCGACGGCACGCTCGAGGCGCGCGACGCCGCGACCTGCGACCACAGCGGGCACGAGCATCACGAGCGCCACGGCGGGTCGTGCGCGCACGAGCGCCACGGCCACGAGCACCACGGCGAGTCGTGCGGCCACGGCAACTGCCACGCGCACGGATAGGGGGATCGCATGCCGAGGCCGAGAAAGTGCCGGCGCGTGTGCGGCCATCCGCGCTGCGACCGGTTCGAGCCCGCATACGGGAACGGGGCGGAGCCGGTCGTGCTGCAGGTCGACGAGTTCGAGGCGGTCCGGCTGATCGATTACGAGGGGCTCTTGCAGGAGGACTGCGCCGAGCGGATGGGAATCGCGCGGACGACGGTGACGGGCATCTACATGCGCGCGCGCCGGAAGATCGCCGACGCGCTCGTGAACGGCCGGACGCTTATCATCCGCGGCGGCGATTTCGAGCTGTGCACGCGCGGCGACGGCGCCTGCGGCTGCGGGCGCTGCCGGAGGGGAGGGGACTGCCATGCGCCTGGCCGAGACGGAGCTGTTCCGGGACATCGCCCCGGAGAACATTGAGAAGCTCTCGGCGTGCCTGCAATTGCGCGAGCGGTCGTTTGCGCAGCAGCAGCGGATTTCGCTCCGCGAGGGCGAGACCGCGTCGATCGGGCTCGTGCTCGAGGGGACGGTCGTGCTCTCGCGCCCGGAGTACGACGGCAGGAACACGATACTCGAGTACCTCGGCGAGGGGAGCGTGTTCGGCGAGACGCTCGCGTTCGGCGCGCATGCGAACATCGTCGCGTGCGCGGAGACGGCGGCACGGGTGCTGTTTCTCGACTTCGGCCACCTGACGAAGCGTTGCCCGAACGCGTGCCGGCACCACAGCGCGCTCGTCGAGAACATGCTGCGCATCGTCGCCGAAAAGGCGAACCAGCTCGGCTCCCGCGTCGAGGTGCTCGCGAGCCGCAGCATCCGCGAGAAGCTGCTGCGCTATTTCCATGTGCTCGCGGCCGAGGCGGGCTGCTGCACGTTCGAGCTGCCGTTTTCGATGTCGTCCCTCGCGGACTACCTCTCGACCGACCGCAGCGCGATGACGCGCGAGCTCGGGAAGATGAAGAAGGACGGCGTCGTCAAGATCGAGCGCCGGAAAATCACGCTGCTGCCGGAAAAAAATGACAGATGATGCAAATGCAACAGAACTTTCGGCGTCCGCGCGGTACAATGGTGCCACAGACATACGAAAGGGGCTGTTTCCGTGAACGTCGAAATCCACAACCCGGACAATCTGCCGGGCGAGTTTATCCTCTCGGAGATCGCCGAGGTCGAACGGGAGCGCGGCAGGAAGGTCAGGCGCGCGGAGTTCTACCGGGCGGGCGGCGAGAACGCGCGCGAGGTGTTCACCTGGGTTCCGGTCGGCTTCGAGCGCATCCGCAGGATCACCGGGTATCTCGTGGGGACGACCGACCGCTGGAACGACGCGAAGCGCGCCGAAGAAGGAGATCGCGTCAAGCATGCCTGAAGCGCCTCCCCTCGCGGGGGCTTCAGACTGTCGACAAAGTATCGCCGACCGACCCATAAAATCAAATTCAGCGACATGCGCGGTGAATTTGGTTTTTACGGAGCGTAGCGGAGGTAAAACGATTCCTACCGTCAGGATCGCGCCCGGAAATCCGTGAGGATTTCAGCGAGCCGAAGCACATTCTTCCTATGCATCAAAAAACCGCATTTTTTTGATGCCCTGGCCCCCCTCGCGGGGGCTTTCGCATTTCAGGAGGGTTCAAAGAAATCCGGGTAGCTGTTTCTGAGCCGGCTCTCCTGCAATATGATCTTTCGAAGGTGCGCTTCCGTCCGCTCGATCGCGAGCGCCCCGTCGCCGGCGGAAAACGCGTCGATCAGCGCCTCGTGCTCGCCGATCACCTCCTCGGCCTCCTCGCCGTCCCGGACCATCATCAGCCGGACGCGGCGGTAGTGGCCGCTCATCTTCTCGATGATGCCCCAGCTGAGCATCTGCCCGGCGACCTCGAACACGATCGCGTGAAAGGCGTCGTCGTGGCGGAGCATGCCGACCGCGTCGCCGTTTTTCACCGCGTCGCGCTGCGATTTGAGCACCGCGCGCATCGCTTCCAGCGTCGCGGGGCGGAGGTTTTTCAGAAACTCCGG
>MWAC01000058.1 GCA_002068815.1 Firmicutes bacterium ADurb.Bin467
GGTGGACCGACGAGCGGGGGTGGTTCTCGCTCTCCCTCTGGACGGTGCGCTGAAGGGTGCGCTGAAGGGTGCGCTGACGAGTGCGCCGAACCGCGGCGTCAGACGCCCACGAGCTCGATGCGGCCCGCGCCGGGGCCGGACATGATCGACGCACTGTGCGAGGCGGCCGAGCGAGGCGTCGATGTGCATCTGGTGCTGCCATCGCTCAGCGATTTCAGGCCGGTTCTGTATGCCGGGCGCAGCCATTACGACCGCCTGCTGGCGGCCGGCGTGAAGATCCACGAACTGCGCGATGCCGTGCTGCACGCCAAGACCGCGGTGATCGATGGCGTGGTGTCGACCGTCGGCTCGAGCAACATGGACTGGCGCAGCCTCGTGCAAAACAGCGAGGTCAATGCGATGGTCTATGGCGAAGCCTTCGGCGACGCGATGACGCGGATGTTTCGCGCGGACGTTGCGGCATCCGCTGCGATCACGCTGGCCGCGTGGCGCGAGCGCCCGCTGGCGGATCGGGCGCTGGAAGGGGTGGCCCGGCTGTTCGAGGGCTTCTGGTAGCGGCGCCGGCTCAGGCGCTCAGCGAGCCCCTGACCGGGGACACCGGCAGGTCGGTCTGGCGGGCCAGAAACTCCGTGAGCGGCGCGCCGGCCTCGAGGCGGCGCAGCCATTCGTCGGGATCGTATTCGACTCCGATCGGGTTGGCGCTGAAGTGCGGACCATGCATGTAGGCATTGGCCTCGTCGTTGGCCGCGAAGCAGTCGACCTCGCGCACGATGTTCTCCTGCGACACGTCGACGAGCCGGCGCGTCATATAGCCGGAGTCGGCGGTTCGAAGCGCGGTGTCGGCGAGCGACTTGCGCGAGCCGTGCGAGGACAGGAAGAACTCGAGAACCGTCAGCCCCTCGCGGAAGTTCGCGCGGATCGGCAGCTCGATGATCTTTCCGGACGGCGAGGCCATCAGGCCGCGCATGCCGGCGAGCTGGCGAATCTGGTTGATCGAGCCGCGCGCGCCGGAGGTCGCCATCATGTTGATCGGGTTGAACATCGAGAGCGAGTCCATGACCTTCTTCGTGACGTCGTTCGTCGCCTTCTCCCAGATGCGTATGACGGACGTATACCGCTCGTTCTCGGACATGCGGCCGCGCTTGAACGCGCGCTCGATCGCGTGCACCTCGGCCTCGGCGTCCTTCAAAATCGTCGCCTTCTCCTCGGGCACGACGATGTCCGCGACGGAGACCGTCAAGGCGCCCCTCGTCGAGTACTTGAAGCCGAGCGCCTTGATGTTGTCGAGCATCTGCGCGGTCACGGTCACGCCGTGCGCGCGGTAGCAGTCGTCGACGATGCGGCCGAGCTGCTTCTTGCCGACGACCTCGTCGACCTCGAGCAGGAACATGTCGTCGACGGTCTTCCTCGGCTTCGTGCCGAGGTCCTGCGGGATCGCGTCGTTGAAGATCACGCGCCCGATCGTCGTCTCGACGATCCTGCGGTGCTCGACGCCGTCGACGGTTCGCGAGAGGCGTATGTGGCACCTCGCCTGCAAGGAGAGCTCGCCCGCCGAGTAGGCCATCAGCGCCTCGTCGACGTCGGCGAAGAACTTGCCCTCGCCCTTCGCGCCCTCGCGGAGGATCGTCAGGTAGTAGCAGCCGAGCACCATGTCCTGCGTCGGCGACACGACCGGCTTTCCGTCCTGCGGCTTTAAGATGTTGTTCGCCGAGAGCATCAGGAAGCGGGCCTCGGCCTGCGCCTCCATCGAGAGCGGCACGTGCACGGCCATCTGGTCGCCGTCGAAGTCCGCGTTGAACGCGGTGCAGCACAAGGGATGCAGTTTAAGCGCCTTGCCCTCGACCAGGATCGGCTCGAACGCCTGGATGCCCAGCCGGTGCAAGGTCGGCGCGCGGTTCAGCATGACCGGGTGGTCCTTGATGACGCTCTCGAGCACGTCCCAGACCTCCGGGCGCAGCCGCTCGACGGCGCGCTTCGCGGTCTTGACATTGACGGCCATGCCCTGGTTGACGAGCCGCTCGATGACAAACGGCTTGAACAGTTCCAGCGCCATCTCCTTCGGGAGGCCGCACTGGTAGAGCTTCAAGGTCGGGCCGACGACGATGACCGAGCGGCCCGAGTAGTCGACGCGCTTTCCGAGCAGGTTCTGGCGGAAGCGCCCCTGCTTTCCGCGCAGGAGGTCCGAGAGGCTCTTCAACTGCCTCCCGCCCGCGCCGGTCACGGGCCTGCCGCGGCGGCCGTTATCGAACAAGGCGTCGACGGCCTCCTGCAGCATCCGCTTCTCGTTGCGGACGATGATGTCCGGCGCGCCCATCTCGAGCATGCGCTTCAAGCGGTTGTTTCGATTGATCACGCGGCGGTAGAGGTCGTTCAGGTCGGAGGTCGCGAACCGGCCGCCGTCGAGCTGCACCATCGGGCGGATTTCCGGCGGAATGACCGGCACGACGTCCAAAATCATCCACTCGGGCTTGTTGCCGCTCAGGCGGAACGCCTCGACGACCTCGAGCCGCTTGATCACGCGCTGGCGCTTCTGGCCCTCGCTGTCGCGCTTCGTCTCGCGCTCGGAGAGCTCCTGCAATTCGCGCCGGAGGTTCGCGGCCATCTCGTCGAGGTCCAATTCGCGCAGCATCTCGCGCACGGCCTCGGCGCCGATGCCGACGCGGAACTCCCAGCCGTTTTCGTTCGCCTGCTGGCGCTTCATCTGATACTCGGCCTCGGAGAGCAGCTTGTGCCGCTCGAGCCCGAGCTCCTTCGAGTCGCCGGGGTCGAGCACGATGTAGCTCGCGAAGTACAATACCTGCTCGAGCGCGCGCGGGGAGATGTTGAGAAGCGTCCCCATGCGGCTCGGGATTCCCTTGAAATACCAGATGTGGCTGACGGGCGCGGCGAGCTCGATGTGGCCCATGCGCTCGCGGCGGACCTTCGCCTTCGTGACCTCGACGCCGCACTTGTCGCAGATGACGCCCTTGAAGCGCGTGCGCTTGTACTTGCCGCAGTTGCACTCCCAGTCCTTCGTGGGGCCGAAGATGCGCTCGCAGAAAAGCCCGTCGCGCTCCGGCTTCAGCGTCCGGTAGTTGATGGTTTCCGCCTTCTCGACCTCGCCGTGCGACCACTGGCGGATCTTCTCCGGCGAGGCGAGCCCGATCTGTATGGAGTCCAGATTTGTCAATTCAAACAAGGAGCGTCTCTCCCTTCTATCTTACAAGCCTCCGGCAGCGGGTGGACGATCAAAAGTCATCGTCCAATCCGAGCTCGTCGTCGCCGAGCTCCAGATCGTCAAAGTCGAAGTCGTCGGCCTCGGCCGCGTCCTCGGCGGCGAACGCCTCGGGCGTGATCGTGGGCACGAGCTCGTCCTTGAACTCGCTCTCGCGGGCGAACGGGTCCTCCTCGAGGTCCTTCAGTTCGATCTCCTGCTTGTCCGCGGAGAGCACCTTGATGTCGAGCGCGAGCGACTGAAGCTCCTTGATCAGCACCCGGAACGACTCCGGAACGCCCGGCTCCGGGATGTTCTCGCCCTTGACGATCGCCTCGTAGGTCTTGACGCGCCCGATCGTGTCGTCGGACTTGACGGTCAAAATCTCCTGCAGCACGTGGCTTGCTCCGTACGCCTCGAGCGCCCAGACCTCCATCTCGCCGAACCGCTGGCCGCCGAACTGCGCCTTGCCGCCCAGCGGCTGCTGCGTGACGAGCGAGTACGGGCCGGTCGAGCGCGCGTGTATCTTGTCGTCGACCAGGTGATGGAGCTTCAGCATGTACATGTAGCCGACCGTCACCTTGTTGTCGAACGGATCGCCGGTGCGCCCGTCGAAGAGCTGCAGCTTTCCTTCAATATTGATGCCGCACTTCGAGAACTGTATCGCGGGCCGGGCGTGTTGATCGATCAGCGGCTCCTCGGGGATGTGCGAGGCCTTCTCGAGCTGGTCCTGTATGTCGTACTCGTTCGCGCCGTCGAACACCGGCGTCGCGACGTACCAGCCGAGCGCCTTCGCGGCGAGGCCCAGGTGAACCTCGAGCACCTGCCCGATGTTCATGCGGCTCGGGACGCCGAGCGGGTTCAGCACGATGTCCAGCGGCGTGCCGTCCGGCAGGAACGGCATGTCCTCCTCGGGCAGTATCCGCGAGACGACGCCCTTGTTGCCGTGGCGGCCGGCCATCTTGTCGCCGACCGAGATCTTCCGCTTCTGCGCGATGTACACGCGCACCATCTGGTTGACGCCGGGGCTCAATTCGTCGCGGTTCTCGCGCGTGAATATCTTGACGTCGACGACGATGCCGAACTCGCCGTGCGGAACCCTGAGCGACGTGTCGCGCACCTCGCGCGCCTTGTCGCCGAAGATCGCGCGCAGAAGCCGCTCCTCGGCGGTCAGCTCGGTCTCGCCCTTGGGCGTCACCTTGCCGACCAGTATGTCGTTTGCGCGCACCTCCGCGCCGATGCGTATGATGCCGCGCTCGTCGAGGTCGCGCAGCGCGTCCTCGCCGACGCCGGGGATGTCGCGCGTGATCTCCTCCGGCCCGAGCTTGGTGTCGCGCGCCTCGGACTCGTACTCCTCGATGTGTATCGAGGTGTAGACATCGTCCTTGACGAGCCGCTCGCTGATCAGGACCGCGTCCTCGTAGTTGTATCCCTCCCACGTCATGAACGCGACGAGCACGTTGCGCCCGAGCGCGATCTCGCCCTCGTCGGTCGACGGGCCGTCGGCGATCACGTCGCCGCGGCGCACGATCTCGCCCTCCTTGACGATCGGGTGGTGGTTGATGCAGGTGCCCTGGTTCGAGCGCGCGAACTTCGAGAGGCGGTAGCGCATCTCCTCGCCGTCGACCTGCTTGACGCGTATCTCGTCCGCGGTCACGCGCGTGACGACGCCGTCCTCCTTCGCGATCAATACGACGCCGGAGTCGCACGCGGCCTTGTACTCGATGCCGGTGCCGACGAGCGGCGCCTCGGGCATCAGAAGCGGCACGGCCTGCCGCTGCATGTTCGAGCCCATCAGCGCGCGGTTCGCGTCGTCGTTTTCAAGGAACGGGATCATGCCGGTCGCGACCGAGATCAACTGGCGGGGGCTGACGTCGATGTAGTCGACCTCCGCGCGCTCGACCTCGATGATCTCCTCGCGCTTGCGCACCGTCACGCGCTCGTTGACGAGCCTGCCGTCCGGGCCGATCGGCTCGTTCGCCTGCGCGATGACGTAGTAGTCCTCCTCGTCCGCGGTCATATATTCGATGAGATCGGTCGCCTTGCCGGTCTCCCGGTCGATCTTGCGGTACGGCGCCTCGATGAAGCCGTACTCGTTGATGCGCGCGTAGGTCGCCAGAGACCCGATCAGGCCGATGTTCGGACCTTCCGGCGTCTCGATCGGGCAGATGCGCCCGTAGTGCGAGTAGTGCACGTCGCGCACCGCGAAGGACGCGCGGTCGCGGTTCAGGCCGCCCGGGCCGAGCGCGGAGAGGCGGCGCTTGTGCGTCAGTTCCGCGAGCGGGTTCGGCTGGTCCATGAACTGCGAGAGCTGGCTGCTGCCGAAGAACTCCTTGATCGCCGCCGACACCGGGCGGATGTTGATCAGGTCCTGCGGGCGCACCTTGTCGAGGTCCTGAATCGCCATGCGCTCCTTGACGACGCGCTCGAGCCGGGAGAGCCCGACGCGAATCTGGTTCTGCAGAAGCTCCCCGACCGAGCGCAGGCGCCGGTTTCCGAGGTGGTCGATGTCGTCGATCTCGCCGACGTTGTAGAAAAGCCCGAACTGGTAGCTGACCGAGGACACGACGTCGTCGACGAGCACGTGCTTGGGAACGAGCCTGCCCTGCGCCTCCTTGAGCGCCTGGTTGAGCGGCAGGCCGTCCTCCCGGACGCGCGTCAAAAGCTCGACCAGGGTCGGCACGTGCACGCGCTCGGTGAAGCGCACGACGCTCTCGTCGTACTGCGCGTACAGGTCCGGGTCGTAGTCGGCCATGAACGGCTTCAAAAACGCGAAGTTGTTGCCGATGACGCGCACCGGGCGTCCCTCGACGCGGATGACGACCTCGTTGACGCCGGCATTTTGGAGCCGCTCGGCCATGTCGCGCGTCACGACCTCGCCGGCCTCGGCGAGTATCTCCCCGGTGTACGGGTTCTTGACGGCGTCGGCGATCTCGCGGTTTGCGATGCGGTTCGCGAGCGCCAGCTTCTTGTTGAACTTGTAGCGGCCCACGTGCGCGAGGTCGTACCGCTTCGGGTCGAAGAACAGCGAGTTCAGAAGGCTCGTCGCCGAGTCGACCGACGGCGGCTCGCCGGGGCGCAGCTTGTTGTACACCTCGATCAGCGCCTGGTCCTTGCGGCTCTTGTAGCGCAGATCGCCCTTGTCGTTGACGGCGGGCGCGTCGCGCGTGATCGTCGCGGACACGCGCTCGTCGTCGCCGAACATGCGGATGATCTCCTCGTCCGACTCGACGCCCAGCGCGCGCAAAAGCACCGTCACCGGCAGCTTCCTCGCGCGGTCGATGCGGGCGTACACGACGCCGTTCGAGTCCGTCTCGTACTCGATCCACGCGCCGCGGTTCGGGATCATCTGCGCGGCGTAGAGAAACGCGCCGGTCTTGTCGATCGTGCGGGAGAAATAGACGCCCGGGGACCTGACGAGCTGCGAGACGATCACGCGCTCGGCGCCGTTGATGATGAAGGTTCCGTGCTCGGTCATCAGCGGGAAGTCGCCCATGAACACTTCCGATTCCTTGATCTCATGGGTGTCGCGGTTCGTGAGCCGAACGGTCACCTTGAGCGGGGCCGCGAACGTCGTGTCGCGCTCCTTGCACTTTTCGACCGTGTACTTCGGCTTGTCGTCGAGCGAGTAGTCGGTGAACTCGAGAATCAGGCTCTCCGAGTAGTCGGTGATGGGGGAGACGTCGTTGAGCACCTCGCGAAGGCCCTCCTGCAGGAAGTGCCGGTAGGAGTTTTTCTGCACCTCGATCAGATCGGGCACGGCCAGCGACTCCTCAATGCGGGCGAAGCTCATGCGAGTGCGCCTGCCCATCTCAACCGGTTGAACCATCCATATCACCCCAGATTTTCAATTTGTTCGGCTCAAAGCCCTGTAAATTTTCGATGAATTTTCACGAGCTTTCGCCGCGATTTTGATGCGGAATGTCCAATTCCCGCCGAAAATCGCCCCGGAGCCGGGCTTCGGCCGCAAAAAGCGGCTATTTGTCCAGACTACCGCAATTGTACATAATAGCAAATCAAAAATCGGCTGTCAAGGCGCGTTTTGGAGCTTTCTTCGGGAAATCGCGAAATTTATCGCGAATTTAACATTTCACAGGAATAAGGCTTTGGTCGTTTTCCTGCATATCTCACGGTAACTTGCAGGATTCCCTGCAAAAACAGCCCTTTTCGGACGGGCGAAAATGTGCTATAATGACACTTGCAGACATGCAACAACCGGAAAAAGGAGTCCTCCCATGAAGATTGCGATCGGAAGCGACCACGCCGGATACGATTACCGGCGGATGCTGATCTCCCACCTCGAGGCCGCCGGCCACGAAATCATCGACTGCGGCTGCGAGGAAAAGGTCTCGTGCGACTACCCGGTCTACGGCCGCAAGGCCGCGCGGCTCGTGAAGTCCGGCGCGTGCGAGCGCGGCGTCGTCATCTGCGGCACGGGCTTTGGAATCTCGCTCGCGGCGAACCGGCTCGAGGGCATCCGCTGCGTCAACTGCACGGACGTATTGACCGTCAGGATGGCGCGGCTTCACAACAACGCGAACATGATCGCGCTCGGCGCGCGCGTGATCGGCGAGGACACGGCGAAGCTGCTCGTGGACACGTTCCTCGAGACGCCGCACGAGGGCGGCCGGCACGCGCTGCGCGTCGCGTTGATCGACAGCCTCCCGATGGAATGAGCGCGTACGCGAGGATCAAGCGCGCGCTCGACGCCGCCCTGTCGCTTCTCCTCATGGCGGCGCTCTCGCCGGTGTTTCTCTTGGTCGCGCTCGCGGTCAAGCTGACCTCAAAGGGGCCGGTGCTGTTTTTGCAAAAGCGCGTCGGGCGGGGCGGGCGGCTGTTCACGATCCTGAAATTCCGCACGATGCGTTTGGACACGCCGCGGGACACCGCGACGCATCTGCTCAACGACCCGGAGCGGTTCATCACGCCCATCGGCGCGTTCTTGCGAAAATCGAGCCTGGACGAGCTGCCGCAGCTCTGGAACGTGCTGCGCGGCGACATGTCGCTGATCGGCCCGCGCCCGGCGCTCTACAACCAGTACGATCTGATCGAGGCGCGCGAAATCGCCGGCGTCAACGCGGTGCGCCCGGGGCTGACCGGCTGGGCGCAGATCAACGGCCGCGACGAATTGCCGATCCCGGTCAAGGTGCGCTACGACGAGGAGTACGTGAAAAACTTCGGCTTCCGGATGGACGTCAGGTGCTTCTTCGGCTCGATCGCGTGCGTGCTCAACGGCGCGGGCGTGCGCGAGGGCCGCGCGGGGGGGAAGAAGAGTGCGTAGCGTGCTGATCGCGGGCGAGGGGAGCTTCATCGGCACGGCGGTCGCGCGGCGGCTCGCGGACTTCCCCGGGAGTTACCGCGCGGCCACGATCGACATGCGGTCGGACGCGTGGCGCGCGTTCGATTTTTCCGGCTACGACAGCGTCGTGCTCGTCGCGGGCATCGCGCACGTGTCGCCGAAGCCCGCAATGCGCGCGCTGTACGAGAGGGTCAACCGCGACCTCGCGATCGAGGCTGCCGCGCGCGCGAAGGAGGCCGGCGTCCGGCAGTTCATCTTCCTCTCGAGCAGCATCGTGTTCGGCGACGCGGCCCCGGCGGGAAAGGACTTCGAGATCGCGCCGGACACGCCCCCCGCGCCGTCGAACGCGTACGGACAGAGCAAGCTCGACGCCGAAATCGGCATCCGCGCGCTCGAGGGCGACGGCTTTCAGGCGGCGATCCTGCGCCCGATGATGGTGTTCGGGCCGGGCTGCCGCGGAAACTACACGCGGCTTTCGCGGTTTGCGGACCGCTTCCCGCTGTTCCCGGACTTCCCGAACCGGCGCGGCGCCGTGTACATAGAGCACCTCGCGGAATTGATACGGCTGTTGATCGATCGCGGAAACGGCGGCACGTACCACGTGCAGGACGCGGTCGTCAGGACTTCGGATTTCGTGCGGGAAATCGCCAAAGCGCGGGGGAAGAAGATGGCCTTTCCGCGCCTTTGGAACCCGCTGATCAAGCTGTTCGGGCGCGCAGGCGTCGTCCGCCGCGCGTTCGGCGGCTTCTGCTACCGGAGCGACACGGCCGACTGCGGGCTTTCCTATCAAGCGCACGCGTTCGCGGAGTGCGTCCGAAGAACGGAGGCTGGACATGGCTGACCTGACCGCGATCATCCTGACGAAGAACGAGCAGAAGAACCTGCCGGACTGCCTTACGTCCGTCGCGGGCTTCGCGAGCCGCGTCGTCGTCGTCGATTCCGGCAGCGACGACCAGACCGAGGCGATCGCGCGCGCGTTCGGCGCGGAATTCGCGTACCACCCGTTCGAGAGCCACGCGCGGCAGTTCAACTGGGCGCTCGACAACTGCGACATACGGACCGAGTGGGTGCTTCGCATCGACGCGGACGAGCGCATGACCGATGCGGTCAAGGCCGAGTGCGAGCCGATCCTGAAACTCCCGCGGGAGAGCGGCGTCCACGGCATCTCGATGGAGGCCGTGTTCTACATGCTCGGAAAGCCCCTGCGCTTCGGCGGCGCGAAGAAGCGGAAGCTGATGATCTTCCGCAACGGCATCGGGCGCATCGAGGACCGGTTGATCGACGAGCACACGGTGCTCTGCGAGGGTCGCGAGGTCCGAATCCGCGCGAAGTTCGACCACTACGACTTCAAGTCCGTCGGCTTTTTCGCGGACAAGCTCAACTGGTACGCGACGCGCGAGGTGCTGGCGGTGCTCGGCGCGCAGGATTCCGATTCGCGG
>MWAC01000059.1 GCA_002068815.1 Firmicutes bacterium ADurb.Bin467
CAGCGGGATCCAGTGCGGCACGTTGGTCGCCCACAAGGCGATTTTTTCGCCCCGCAGCACCCCCAGCGCCATCAGGCCGCAAGCCAGGCGGTCCACTTCGACGCCAAACTCGAACCACGTCATCCGAAAGTCACGGTCCGGGTAAACCAAGGCGTCCTGAGGCCCGCAGCGCGCCACCGTCTGGTCGAGCAACTGCCCCAGCGTGTAGTCGCGCGTCACCGGCAGATTGTTCCAAGGCAGAGCGGTTGAGACCGCCTGCCGGAAAGGCGGGTTGCAGGGCGCGGACCCGTAAGGATCGGACAATTGAAATGGCCTCTCGTCCATAAGTGGCCACCCCGTCAGATTGGCATGAAAACCACGGCGTAAATCGCCGCCGGCTGCCCGCCGGAGGCGCGCACGACATGCTCCACCACCGAATTGTAGCAGGCGGAATCCCCGGGGCTGAGCGTCGGCTCGAGGATGACCTCGGTGCCGCTTTCGCGGGAGTCGCCGGAGAGCCTCGCGACGATGATCTCCGCCGCGCGCAGCCCGATCTCCTCCGCGGGCTGGTTGATCGAGGCGATCAGGGGCGTGATGAGCCCGGTCGAGTCCATCGCGTCGAACGAGGCGATCGCGATGTCGCCGGGAATATCGAGCCCCGCGTCCCGGATCGCGTTGATCGCGCCGTAGGCCATGTAGTTGTTCGAGATCACCATCGCGCGCGGGCGCTCGGGGAGCTTCAACAGCTTTCGCATCAGCGCGCGGCCGGACTCCATCTTGAAGTCGCCGGCGAGCACCCATTCCTCCCGCGGCGAAATCCCCTCCGCGCGCAGCGCCTCCAGAAAGCCCGTGTAGCGCAGAAGGCCGGTCGACTGGCTCTTCGGGCCCGCGATCATGCCGACATCCCGGTAGCCGCGCGCGACCATCTCCTTCGTGATCCGGGACGCGGCGCGGTGGTTGTCGATCGACACGACGTCGAGCGCCTCGGCGCCCTCCGGGATGTTGTCGATGAACACGACCGGGATCGACAGCCGCCGGTACGGGACGACGCCCTCCGGCCGCGCGCTGACCGTCGCCAGGATCAGCCCGGACACCTGCTTTTCGAGCAGCGTCCGCAGCGATTCCTCCTCGAACTCCTCGCTCTCGTCGGAGTTGCACACCATCAGCGTGTAGCCGTGCTGCCGGCACGCGTCCTGCGCGCCCTTGATGACCGACGAAAAGAAGCTGTTCGTGATGTCCGGAACGACGATGCCTATGTTCTTCGCGTCGCGCAGCCGCAGCGACCGCGCCACGGCGTTCACCGTGTAGTCCGACTCGCGCACCGCCTCCAGCACGCGATGGCGGGTCTTCTCCCCCACGCGCCCGTTGCCGCTGAGCGCGCGCGAGACGGTGGATGTGGAGAGCCCGAGCTTTTTCGCGATGTCCTCCAGCTTGACCGCATTCAATGGTGAAACACGCCTTTGCGCAGTATTTTCCGGGCGACACTGTACCTTACAATATGTACATTATAGCAAGGTACAAACGATTGCGCAAGGGCATCCTGCCGGTTTTGTATGTTAATTTTAATTGCATGTCGTTGTACCGAAGAAAACATCGCGGCTCCCCAAGGGAGGCCGCGATGCGGGATTTTTATCGGCGCGCCGTTATTTCTCGAGAACCGTTACTTCTTTCCCCATCAGCTCCGCCAGATCCCTCCCGCTTTCGCGCATCTTGCTCGCGCGTCCGGCGCTCATGCCGGCGGGCGGGTTGTCGTAGTACTTCGCGGAGGAGAGCGTCTGCACGGCGTCGCTGTGGCGCCAGCAGTAGGTGGGCACGAAGCCGAGGCCGCCGATGTCGAAGCCGCCGGACTCGCGCTCGGTCAGCGTGAATTCCAGAATGACGCCGGAGTCCGTGTAGCTCGCGGACATGAAGCTGTTGAAGTTGCCGAGGCTGAAGGCGACCAGCATGCGCCTGGTGCCGCCCTTTCCGTCCGGCACGTCGACGAGGCCCGCGGGCTGCACGACGTGCGGGTGGCTGCCGAGGATCACGTCGACGCCGGCCTCGGCCATGCGCTTGGCCATGTTCTTCTGGTATGCGTTCGGCGACCGCTTGTACTCCCTGCCCCAGTGCACCATCGCGATCACGACCTCGGCGCCCGCGCCGCGGAGCTTCCGGACGTCGGCGGCGAAATCGGCGTTCTTCAGGTAGTTGATGCCGTAGCGGGTCGCGCGGGCGTCGGAGTGCTCGTCCATGCCGTTCGTGTGCTGCGTATAGCAGAGCATGCCGAGCTTGATCCCGTTGACATCAACGATCTTCGGCGCGTCCTTCTCCGCCTGCGTGCGGTTCGCGCCGCCGAAGTCGAAGCCGTGCTTTTCGACGAGGTTTACCGTCTGCACCATGCCGTCGAAGTAGCGGTCGAGCATGTGGTTGTTCGCGAGGGTCAGAAAGTCGATGCCGGAGTCCTTGACCGCCTCGAGCAGAGCCTCCGGCGCGTTGAACAGCGGGTAGCCGGAGTAGGGCTTGTCGCTGTAGAGCCCGACGGTCGTCTCGAGGTTTGCGATCGTGTAGTCTGCGCACTCGAGCGACTCCCGGATCAATGCATACTGCGAGTGGAAGTCGTACTTCCCGCCGGGGCGCCGCGCGAGCTTCAGCTGCTCCGAGTGCATCATCAGGTCCCCCAGCGCGCGGATCGTCGCCGAACGCGGTCG
>MWAC01000060.1 GCA_002068815.1 Firmicutes bacterium ADurb.Bin467
GAGGAGCAGAACCGCCCTTTTCAGGTTTTTCATGCGCCCTCCTCCTCCCGCTGCCAGGCCCCGAACGGGACGTTCATCATCTCCGACGGGCCGTAATACAGGTCGTAGTAGTACATCGGCTGCTCCGCGTCCGCCGTCAGCGGCCAGACCTCGCCCTCGACCGCGGCCTCGACGACGATGTTCCCGAGCAGGGGATCGACGGTCGAACCGGTCATCCACACGGAGTAGTCGAACCGCCTCGTCGACACGCCGCCCGCCTTGAGCTCCGTATACTCGGTTCCGGCGGTGAAGCCCGCGGTCGAGATTGCGGTCACGCGGTCGCCGACCTTGAAAACGAGGTAGTCCACGCCGCTGTTGAACAGCATCCGGTACACCGCGCCGTTGAACTGCCAGAGATAGGTATATTGGCCGCTCAGCGCCGGGTCGGGCAGCGCCTCGAGCACGAGCGTGTCGGGCTCCTGTTCAGCCTGGTCCTCCTCCGCCCCCGCGCCGTTCCAGACGGTCAGCAGCGCCGTGAACCGGGGCTCGTACATCGGCCCGATCTCGAGGTTCTCCGCGCTGTCGAGCGAGAGCGTCAGCGGAAGCTCCTCCTCGCCGATCGCGAGCGCGTGCATCGGCTCGCCGGAGAGAACGAGGTCCAGTGCGTCGTAGGGCGTCGTGTCGACGTCGTCGCCGGAGGTGTGCTTGATCTTCGTCCCGCTGCCGCTGCCGCCCCCGCCGCCGCCCCCGCCGCCGCTCGGGATGGGGACCGGCTTCGGGATCGCGAACTCGCCGGGGTATTCGGCGATGTTGCCGGCGTTGTCGCGCGCGAGGATCATGCCCGGCGGGTAGATATCGCCGAGCGCGCCGGTGTGCGTGTAGACGCCGTCCTCGTCGACCGGCACCCACGTCACTCCGCCGTCGACCGAGTAGGCGTTGAGCCCGCTCAGCGGGTCGCCGGAGGACACGTTGAACACCGCCTTGCCTTCCTGCTCGAGCGCGGCGGAGACGTAGTTGGGCGGCGTGAAATCGAGCTTCAATTCGTATTTCGTCGACAGCGCGCGGAAGTCGGCGAGGCTGTCGAGTATCGCGAAGCGCACCGTGTAGCTGCCCTCGTCGGACGCGGTGAAGGTGTTTCCGGACAATATGACGTAGCTCCTGTCGTAGGCGATCGCCGCGTAGCTGTAGCCCTCCTCGCCCTCCGGGATGCCCGAGAGCGTGAACACCGGCTTGACGTTCGACCACGCGCCGGGCACGTACCCCTCCTTCGAGACGGTGATTTCGAGCTCGACCGGCTCCGGGTCGTCGGGCGCGGGCGGTTCGGACGTCGGCTTGCGCTCGACCCAGAAATACAGCAGGATTTCCGTCGGCGCTTCCGGCTCGCCCTCGGGGGCCTCCGCCGCGACCAGCGCGCCGGGGTCGGTCTCGGAGATGCGCACCTCGAACTTGTCCGCCTCGTAGACGTCCGGGTCGGGCAGAAAGACGGTCTTCTTGAGGTCGTCCGGCAGCTTTCCGGAGACTTGGAGCACCTTGTCCGAGCGTATGTAGACGACCGCCTCCGTGTCCCCGGTGAAGTCGCGGAGGAGATCGTCGAGCTTTCCGAACAGCACGCCCTCGGCATTCGCGGGATCGACCATCCACGCCTCGGCATCCGCGGGAATCACGGGCGGCTCGGGCGCAAGGTCGGTCGGGCCGGCGCTCAGGCCGAGCATCGGCATGGCCTCGGGATCGGGCGACGGCGCGTCGGTCGGCGCGTCCGTCGGGACCTCCGTCGGCGCTCCCGTCGGGACCTCCGTCGGCGCTCCCGTCGGGACTTCCGTCGGCGCTCCCGTCGGGACCTCCGTCGGCGCCTCCGTCGGCGCTTCTGTAGGCGCCTCCGTCGCCGGATTCTCGGTCGGCAGGGCGTCCGGCGGCTCCGCCATCGCCCCGGTCATCCACAAGCACAGCGCCATTGCCGCGGCCAAAACCCGTTTCAAGGACCTCATCCCCCTTTGAAAGCGAATCTTCGGGAAGGCATTTCCCACCAATATAGGACGCCGCGCCCGGCACATTGGTTGCCGGAAAGAGGAAAAATTATTTTCGATGCGCTTCCATCTCCATCCATTATAGCACGTTTGGACGGGAAATCACGTATCGTTTTTCAATAAGTATATGTTGACTTTCGCGCCCGGATATGGTACAATCCGCGCATGCGGAGGGGATGGCTGTGAAGAGACGATCGGATCACGGAATGAGGACAGCCGGCGCGGTCGCGGGGATTCTGGGGGTTTTTATAGCGTTCGCGCTCGCGCCGTATCTGGGCGCGCGTATGCGCGCCGCGTACCCGACGGACCGCGACCTGTTCTGGCCGCTGCTTCTCTACGTCTGGGCGGCGGCGGCGCCGGGCTTCGGGGCGCTGTACAATTATTTCCGTGTCTGCGAGGAGATTCGCCGGGACAACTCGTTTTCCCGGGAAAACGTAAAGTCGCTGCGCGCGATCTTCCGTTTGCTGCTCGCGATGTCCGCGATGCTGCTCGCCGGGGCGGTCGCGCTGGTCGCCCTCCGGCA
>MWAC01000061.1 GCA_002068815.1 Firmicutes bacterium ADurb.Bin467
GGCTCCGAAATCGCCATCGGCATGCCGCGCCCGCACTGCTTCGCGGCCTCGCGCGCGATCTTCCGCAGCCGGTCGACCCTCTCGATCTTCTTGACCGACCGCTCCATCGAAACCGGAACCAGGCGCATGACGCCCAACTCCGTCAGCTTCTGCGCGAGGAACTCGAGCTTGTCCGCCTTCGGGACGCCCTGATAGACCGTCAGCGCGACCGGCGGCTCGTTCGAAGGCAGCGGTTCGAGGAGTTCGACCGCGCCTCCCTCTTTCAGTTCCGCCAAAAAGCGGCCGCCCTCCCCGTCCATCGCGACGATTCGGTCGCCCGGGGAGAGCCGGAGCACGCGGCGCGCGTGCATTTCGTCCTCCTTCGAGAGCCTGCCGCCCTCGACGTAGAACGCGTTCACGGGCGGATCGCGGCGATGGCCGTCCACTCGCCGTCGTCGAGGATTTCGAGCGCGCGATAGCCCGCGGCCTCGAGCGCGGACACGACCTCGCCCTTCCTCTCGCGCGCGATGCCCGAGCAGATGAACGCCCCGCCGGGGACGATGTGGCGCGCGACCGGGCCGCAGAGCTGAACGATCACGTCGGCGATGATGTTCGCGACGACGACGTCGGCGGCCTCCTCGACATGCTCGAGCAGGTCGCCCTCGCGCGCGCGGACGATATGCGACAGGCCGTTGTTCTCGATGTTTTCCCGCGCGACGCGCACGGCGACGGGGTCGAGGTCGATCGCGAGCACGTCGCGCGCGCCCACGAGCGCCGCGGCGATCGCGAGTATGCCGGTGCCGGTGCCGATGTCGATGACCTTCATGCCGGGCTTCACGCGCTCCTCGACGAGCCGGACGCACATGCCGGTCGTCTCGTGCGTGCCGGTGCCGAACGCCATGCCGGGGTCGAGCTCGATGACCAAATCGCCCGGCCGCGCTGCATGCGGGGCCCACGTCGGCTTAACGACGATGCGCTCCCCCAGCCGGATCGGCCGGAAGTCCTTCTTCCAGCTCTCGGCCCAGTCCTCCTCGTCGATTCCGTGCGTCCGGATTTCGAGCTTGCCGAGGTCCATGGGCAGCTCCATATCCCGGAGCGATTCGACGCCCGCGCGGATCGTTTCCAGCGCCGCCGGAAGCCGGTCGTCTTGCGGGTAATAGCCGGTGACCTTCACGTCGTCGCCGATCCGCTCGGCGATCGCCTCGTCGATGATGCCCCACCGGCCCTCGGGGCGCTGGTTCAGGGCGACGTCGTTTTTGTCCTCGATCATCGTGCCCGCGCTCCCGGCGTTCAGCAAAATGCCCGAGACCATCTCCGAGCCCGGGGTCGTCGTCAAGACCGTCACTTCCATCCACCGCATCACGAATTTCCTCCGAATGCGTCCTTGACGCGGTCAAAGAACGACTTCTTCTGCTCGTACTCCTGGCCGGTCACCGTGCCGTCGAACTGGCGGAGGATTTCCTTTTGCTTGTCGGTCAGGCGCTTGGGAATCTCGACGGAGACCGTCACAAACAGGTCGCCCTTCGCGCCGCCGCGAAGCGATTGTATGCCCTGCCCGCGCATGCGGAACGTCTGGCCGGGCTGCGTGCCCTCGGGAAACGCGAACTTGACCGGCTTGTCGAGCGTCGGCACGTCGGCCTCGGTTCCGAGCGCCGCCTGCGTGAATGTAAGCGGAAGGTCGAGGTACAGATCGTAGTTCTGGCGCTTAAACAGCTTGTGGGGCTTGACGGTCACGACGATCAAGAGGTCGCCCGCCTCGCCGCCGCGCTCGCCCGGCTCGCCCTGGCCGCGGATGGTCACGACCTGGCCGTTGTCGATGCCCGCCGGGATGCGGACCGTACGCCGCTTCGAGGCGCGCACCTTGCCGCGCCCGCCGCACTTTGCGCAGGCATCGGTCACGACCTTGCCGCTGCCCTTGCAGTTCGGGCAGGTGCGCACGTTCTGGATCGTGCCGAACGGCGTGTTCGAGGTCGTGCGGACCTGCCCCTGGCCGCCGCAGGTCTTGCAGGTCTCGGGGTTCGTGCCGGGCTTCGCGCCGGAGCCGTGGCAGGCGTCGCAGATGTCGTCGCGCACGAGGTTGATCTGCTTCTCGCAGCCCTTGGCCGCCTCCTCGAACGTGATCGTGATGTCGTAGCGCAGATCCGCGCCGGGCACCGGGCCGGTCTCGCGCCGGGAACCGCCGCCGAACCCGCCGCCGAAGAACGACGAGAAGATGTCCTCGACGTCGAACCCGCCGAACCCGCCGCCGCCGAAGCCCGAAAAATCGCCGTAGCCGCCGCTGCCGGGGGTTCCCGGCTGCTCGTGGCCGAAGCGATCGTAATTCGCGCGCTTTTTCGGGTCGGAGAGCACCTGATAGGCCTCGTTGACCTCCTTGAACTTCTCCTCGGCCTCCTTGTCGCCCGGGTTGACGTCCGGGTGCAGCTTCTTCGCGAGCTGCCGGTAGGCGCGCTTGATCGCCGCGTCGTCCGCCGTGCGCTCGACGCCGAGCACTTCGTAATAGTCGCGTTTTGCCAAGGGTTTCCCCTCCCTCTATCCACCTCCCGGAGCGAACCCCGGGAGGTGCTTTATGTGAACGCCCCGAAGCGAAACATCCGCTTCGGCGCGAGATCGATCTTCCCCCTGCGGGCGTCGGGCGGGTTCCCCAAGCCCCTGCGCTTCGGAAATCCCGCCCTCTGCCCGCGAAATCGGCCAACGATGGAGCCGCTTATTTGTTGTCGGTGAAGTCGCTCTCGACGGTGCCGTCGTCGCTCTGCGGCCCCGCGGTATAGCCGCCGCCGGCATTGCCGGAACCCGGTCCGCCCGCGTCGCCCGGGCCGCCGCCGGTTTTCTGATAGACCTTTCCGAAGATCGCGTAGGTCTTTTCGGAGAACGCGTCCATCGCGGGCTTGATCTCGCCGGCCCTGCCGCCCTCGCGGACCTTCTTGAACTTCGAAAGCTCGTCCTCGATCGTCGCCCGGTCGGCGGGATCGAGCTTGCCCTCGAGCTCCTTCACGGTGCGCTCGGTCTGGTAGATCAGCTGGTCGGCGTGGTTGAGCGTCTCGACCTCTTCCTTCTTCTTCTTGTCCTCGGCAGCGAATTGCTCCGCCTCGCGCACGGCCTTCTTGATCTCGTCCTCGGACATGTTCGACGACGCCGTGATCGCGATCGACTGCTCCTTGCCGGTGCCGAGGTCCTTCGCGGACACGTGCACGATGCCGTTCGCGTCGATGTCGAACGTCACCTCGATCTGCGGGACGCCGCGCGGCGCGGGCGCGATGCCGGAGAGCTGGAAGCGGCCGAGCGTCTTGTTGTACGCGGCCATCTCGCGCTCGCCCTGCAACACGTGCACGTCGACCGAGGTCTGGCCGTCCGCCGCGGTGGAGAAGATCTGCGTCTGCTTGACCGGGATCGTGGTGTTCCTATCGATGAGCTTCGTGAACACGCCGCCCATCGTCTCGATGCCCAGGGACAGCGGGGTCACGTCGAGCAGCACGATGTCCTTGACGTCGCCGCCCAATACGCCCGCCTGGATCGCGGCGCCGATCGCGACGCACTCGTCGGGGTTGATGCCCTTGTAGGGCTCCTTGCCGGTCACGCGCTGCACGGCCTCCTGCACCGCCGGGATGCGGGTCGAGCCGCCGACCAGGATCACCTTGTCGATGTCCTTGTTCGAGACGCCGGCGTCGCGCATCGCCTGATTGAGCGGGCCGATCGTCTTTTCGACGAGGTCGGCGGTCAGCTCGTTGAACTTCGCGCGCGAGACGGTGATGTCCAGATGCTTCGGCCCCGTCGCGTCCGCGGTGATGAACGGCAGGTTGACGTTGACGCTCATCAGGCCCGAGAGCTCGATCTTCGCCTTCTCGGCGGCCTCCTTGAGCCTCTGCAGCGCCATCCTGTCGCGGCGCAGGTCTATGCCGTTCTCCTTCTGGAACTCGGAGGCGATGTAGTCGATCAGGCGGTTGTCGAAGTCGTCGCCGCCCAGATGCGTGTCGCCGCCGGTCGCGAGCACCTCGAACACGCCGTCGCCGACCTCCATCAGCGAAACGTCGAACGTGCCGCCGCCAAGGTCATAGACGAGTATCTTGTGCGCGCTCCCCTTGTCGAGCCCGTACGCGAGCGCCGCCGCGGTCGGCTCGTTGATGATGCGCTCGACCTCGAGGCCCGCGATGCGGCCGGCGTCCTTCGTCGCCTGGCGCTGCGCGTCGGAGAAGTACGCGGGCACGGTGATGACCGCGCGCTCGACCTTCTCGCCCAGATAGCTCTCGGCGTCCGCCTTCAGCTTCTGGAGGATCATCGCGGAGATCTCCGGCGGCGTATAGCTCTTGCCGTCGATGTTGATCTTGAAGTCCTCGCCCATGCGGCGCTTGATGGAGATGACCGTGCGCTCCGGGTTCGTGACGGCCTGCCGCTTCGCGACCTGGCCGACGAGCCGCTCGCCGTTCTTCGCGAACGCGACGACGGACGAGGTCGTGCGCGCGCCCTCGGCGTTCGCGATGACCGTGGGTTCGCCGCCCTCCATCACGGCGACGCAGGAATTGGTCGTGCCAAGGTCGATGCCGATAATCTTGCTCATTGCTGTTCCTCCTATAATCGTGCGACCGGTGTTGTCGTTGTCTTTTTCTTTATTCGACCGAGACCTTGACCATCGCGTAGCGGACGATCCGGTCCTTGACGCGATAGCCCTTCTGCAGAACCTCGATCACCTTGCCGGGGTCGTCGGTGTGCTCCTTCAGGACCGCGTGGTGGAGCTCCGGGTCGAACACCTGGCCCTCGGCGGGCAGTTCCTCGAGCCCGAACTTCTTCATCGCCTCGAAGAGCTGGCAGAGCGTCATCCGGACGCCTTCGAGCAGCGGGCCTTCCTCCGTCGCGGCCTTGACCGCGCGCTCGAGGTTGTCGAGCACCGGGATCATCTCGGCGAGCACCTCCCGCGCGCCGTCGTCGTACCCGTCCGCGCGCGCCGCCTGATTCCTGCGACGGAAGTTCTGAAAGTCCGCCTGCGTGCGCCGAAGGCAGTCGAGGTACTCGTCGCGCTGGCAGACCGCCTGCTCAAGCGCCTCGCGCCATTCCTCTATGCAGGCCTCCTTGCCCTCCGACTCCGGGCAGACCTCCTCCTCGACGGATTTTTCAAGCTGCTCGCCGTTTTCCGGCGTCTCGAGATTCCTGTCCTTTTTCTTCATGTCGTCCTCCTATTTTTCCGAAAGCAGCTGGCTGATCGCATTGCCCATAAAATGCAGCACCGTGATCACGCGGCTGTAATCCATGCGGGTCGGGCCGATGATGCCCAGGGTCCCCGTCGACTGGTCGCCCATCCGGTAGCTGGCGGTCACGATCGAGCAGTCCGAGAGCTCGGGTAGCTCGTTCTCGGGGCCTATGCGGATCGATATCTCGACGCCCCCGCTGCCCATCAGCTTCCGAAGCATCTCGCGCGACTCGAGGACCGCCAGAAAATTCTTCGCCTTCGCGACGTCCGCGTACTCCGGGTAGCTCAGAAGGTTCGCGCTGCCGCCGACGTAGACGTCGCGGTCGTCGACGGAGGCGATGTTCTCCTCGATGACGCGCATCGCGTCCGCGAGGAGCTTGCGGTTCTGCCCCATATCGCGGATCATCTCCGCGAAGATCTGCCGGACGGACTCGATCGGCTTGTCGGCGAGCTGCTCGGTCAGCATCCGGGAGATGCCGTACAGGTGGTCCGCCGTCAGCCCCTCCGGAATGTGGATGACCGCGTCCTTGACGATGCCCGCGGTGGTTACGATCACGAGCATCGCGACGCCCTCGGAAACCGGCACGATCTGCACGTGGCGTATGCGCAAAGACCCTATATGCGGCACGACGACGACCGAGGTGTACTTCGTCGCGTCCGAGAGCACCCGCGCCGCGCGGCGGATGACGGCCTCGACCTGCCGCGAGCGCGTCTCCATGTGCTCGGCGATCCTCTGGCACTCGTCGTTGGAGAGCTGGTAGGCCTTGAGCAGCTTGTCGACGTACAGCCGGTACGCCTTGTAGGACGGTATCCGCCCCGCGGAGGTGTGCGGCTGCGCGAGGTAGCCGAGCTCCTCCAAGTCGCTCATCTCGTTGCGTATCGTCGCGGGCGAGAAGCCGACCCCGGCCTTGCGCGAGATCGTCCGCGAGCCGACGGGCATGGCGGTGGTGATGTAGTCGTCGATGATCGCCTGCAGGATCAGAAACTTGCGCTCGTCCAGACCCATGACCACCCCCCCTTTCGCCGCTGTTAGCACTCAAGGATGGAGAGTGCTAACGGATGGTCATAATGTACCATCCCCGCGCTATTTTGTCAATAGACGCATGGGAAAACGCGTGTTAAATTCTGGAGAAGGGATTTTTGAGCATAAAAAGCCGCCCGCGCGGGAAATATGGCGCGGGCGGAAGGAGAGAGATCAGACGATCGAGACTTTCCCTTTGCTCGTCTTGAGAAAGATCGCGAGCGACAGTATCGTCGAAAGCGTCAGGATCGACGCCAGCGCCGCGGCGGTCGCGTCGTTCATGCGCATCACGTCCTGGTAGATCGCGACGAGCGAGGGGACGCCGGTGTCGGCGATGTAGCACTGGCGGACCAGCGCGCCGGGGCCCTTCGGGGCGATCATGAAGACGTCCACG
>MWAC01000062.1 GCA_002068815.1 Firmicutes bacterium ADurb.Bin467
CGAGCCACTGGGAATCGAGCGGGTTTCCGTTCAGCACCGCGCGGCGATGGTTTTCGCGGACGGCCACCGCGGGGACGTGCAGGATCGCCGCGTCCGGCGGCATCAATTTTCCTGCGATGTCCGCTCCGAGCGCGTCGATCTCCTCGAGCGTCAGCGCGTTCTCGAGCGAAAACGCGCCCGCGCGCGTCCGCCGAAGCGCCGCCATGTGCCCGCCGACGCCGAGCGCGCGGCCGATGTCGTGGCAGAGCGTGCGTATGTAAACGCCCCTTCCGCAGTCGATCTCGAGCCGGAAGCGGTTCTCGCCGAGCTCTTCGAGCAGCCGGATGCCGTCCACGCGGCACGCGCGCGGCTCGATGTCGGCGGTCTCGCCGCGGCGGGCGAGCTTGTAGAGCCGCTCGCCGTTTCGCTTGATCGCGGAGTACATCGGCGGGACCTGCTCGATATCGCCCGTGAAGCGCGGCAGGATTTCCCGAAGCGCCTTCGCCGGGACGACCGCGTCGGAGGTCGCGATCACATTTCCGGACGCGTCCTGCGTGTCCGTCTCGACGCCCAGCCGAAGCTCGGCTACGTAGGTTTTTTGCTTATCGACGATGTAATCGAACAGCCGCGTCGCCGAGCCGACCGCGACCGGCAGCACGCCGGACGCGTCCGGGTCGAGCGTCCCGCCGTGGCCGACCGCCGTTGCGCGCGGGAGCCTCCTGCGCACGAACACGACGCAGTCGCTCGACGTCCTTCCCAGCGGCTTGTCGAGCACCAGAAAGCCGTTCACAGCACTTCCTCGATCCTCTTGAGAACCTTGCGGACCGCCTCGTCAAGCGGCAGCGGCACCGTGATGCCCGCCGCGCGCTCGTGCCCGCCGCCGCCGAGCGGCAGCGCGACGTCCCTGGCGACGTTGTACGGCGCGACCGAGCGCAGCGAAACCCGCGTCATGCCGTCCTCCTGCTCGGTGAACAGCGCCGCGGCCCGGACGCCCTCGATTTCGATTAAGTAATTGATGATGCGCTCGGTGTCCGCGCGCGCGGCCCCGGTCTCCTGAAACATCCGGTTCGTGACGCACGCGTATGCGACGCCGCACTCGACCGAGGCGTTCGAAAGCGCGAGGCCCAACAGCTTCGTGCGCGCGAACGTGCGCGTGCGGTAGATCCGGCGCGTGATCAGGTCGACGTCCGCTTGGGCGCGCACGCAGTCCGCCGCGGCCTCGAGCGCCTCGGCGGTCGTGTTCGAGTAGTTGAAGTGGCCGGTGTCCGACGAAATCGCCGCGAACAGGCAGGTCGCCATGTCCTTCGTGAGATCGACGCCGAGCATCCGGATCAATTCGAGCACCATCTCGCCGGTCGCCGCGCGCTCGGGCCGGACGACGTTCAATTGGCCGAACATCGGGTTGCTCTCGTGGTGGTCGAGCACCGCGCGCTCGGGGCACGCCTCAAACAGCTTGAGGTTGTCCCCGAGCAATTCCGGCGAGCTCACGTCGACCGCGAGCGCGCACTTCGGCGGAAACGGCGGAATGCCGTCCGAAATCACCCGATCGGAAAACGGCAGAAAATCCAGATACGCGGGCACGCCGCCCGGCAGAAACATCGCCGCGCGCTTGCCGAGCGCCCGGAGCGCGAGCGCCGAAGCGATGCACGAGCCCGCGGCGTCGCCGTCCGGCGCGCGGTGGCTGAACACCGCGATGTCGTCCCGCGCCATAAGCCATTCGGCGAGCTCACGCATCGTGTCCACCCTCGGTTTCCTTTAGAATTCGATCGATCTTCGCGGCGTACTCGATGTTCGTGTCGAGCTCGAACAGCACCTCGGGCACGTACCGAAGCTCGACGCGCTTCCCAAGCTCGCGCCGTATGAACCCGGCGGCGGACTTGAGCGCGGCCATCATGCCCTTGCGGTGCTCCTCCTCGAGGATGCTGATGCGCACCTTGCAGTAGCGCAGGTCGCGCGTGACCTCCGCGCGCACGATCGACCAGGTGCCGCGGATGCGCGGGTCGTTCAGCTCGTCGCGGATGATGCGGTCCAGCTCGCGCGTGACCTCCGCGGAGATGCGGTCGATGCGGTCAAAATTTGCCATGGAACCCCTCCTGCTGAAAATCGGGCGTCCGTTCCCGAACGCCCGATGGGTGGTTGAAGACGAGGCCGTCCCGGGCGCCGTAGCGTCGAGGCGCTACTGCTGGATTTCCTCCATCTGGAAGCACTCGATGACGTCGCCTTCCTTGATGTCGTTGTAGTTCTCGAGCCCCATGCCGCACTCGTAGCCGGCGGCGACCTCGCGGGCGTCGTCCTTGAACCGCTTGAGCGAGTCCACCTTGCCCTCGTGGATGACGACGTTGTCGCGCAGAAGCCGCGCCTGCGCGTTGCGCACGACCTTGCCGTCGGTGACGTAGCAGCCCGCGATCGTGCCCGCGCCGGTGACCTTGAACACCTGCCGGACCTGCGCGCGCCCGAGCACGGTCTCCTTGAACTTCGGGGCGAGCATGCCCTTCATTGCCTTCTCGACGTCCTCGATCGCGTTGTAGATGATCCGGTAGAGGCGGATGTCGATCTTCTCGCGCTCGGCCATGTCGCGCACGTTGTTGTCCGGGCGGACGTTGAAGCCGATGATGATGGCGCTCGAGGCGGAGGCGAGCATGATGTCGCTCTCGGTGATCGCGCCGACGCCGCCGTGTATGCAGCGCACGCGCACCTCGTCGTTCGAGAGCTTCTCGAGCGACTGCTTGACGGCCTCGACCGAGCCCTGCACGTCGGCCTTGATGATGATGTTGAGGTCCTTGACCTGGCCGGCCGAGATCTGGCTGAACAGGTCGTCGAGCGAGGTCTTCGACGAGGTCTTGACCAGCGCCGCGCGCAGTTTGTCCTTGCGCTCCTCGGCGACCTTGCGCGAGAGGCTGTCGTCGTCGACGGCGGAGATCACGTCGCCCGCGTCCGGCACGTCGTTGAAGCCGATGACCTCGACCGGGTCGGACGGGCCGGCGGCCTTGACGCGCTCTCCCAGGTCGTTGACCATCGCGCGCACGCGGCCGTAGGCGGTTCCGGCGACGATCGTGTCGCCGATCTTCAGCGTTCCGTTCTTGACGAGCACGGTCGCGACCGGGCCGCGGCCCTTGTCGAGCCTCGCCTCGACGATGACGCCGCGCGCCTTGCGGTTCGGGTTCGCGCGGTAGTCCTGCAATTCCGAAACGAGCAAAATCATCTCGAGCAGGTGGTCGACGCCCTCGCCGGTGATCGCCGAGACCGGGGCCATGATCGTCTCGCCGCCCCATTCCTCGGCGACCAGGCCGTACTCGGTCAACTGCTGCATGATGCGGTCGGGGTTCGCGTTCGGCTTATCCATCTTGTTGATGGCGACGATCGTCTGCACGCCCGCGGCCTTCGCGTGGTTGATCGCCTCGACCGTCTGCGGCATGACGCCGTCGTCCGCCGCGACGACCAAAATCGCGATGTCGGTCACCTGCGCGCCGCGCGCGCGCATCGCGGTGAACGCCTCGTGGCCCGGGGTATCGAGGAACGTGATCTTCCGGCCCTTGACGTCGACCGTGTACGCGCCGATGTGCTGCGTGATGCCGCCGGCCTCGGCCGCGGTCACGCGGGTGTTGCGGATGTAGTCGAGCAGCGACGTCTTTCCGTGGTCGACGTGGCCCATGATCGTGACGACCGGCGGGCGGGACTCGAGGTCGAGGTCGGTGTCCTCGGTGTTCTCCTGCTCGAGCGCGTCCTCGGCGGTCTCCGCGAGCTTCATCTCGAGGTCGACGCCGAACTCCGAGCACACGAGCTGCGCGGTGTCGAAGTCGAGCTCGTTGTTGATCGTCGCGATGATGCCCAGCATCATCAGCTTCTTGATGATGTCCCCGGCGGGCTTTCCGATGCGTTCGGTCAGGTCGCGCACGGTGATCGTCTCGGCGGTCATGTACGCCTTTTCGATCTTCATCGGCTCCGGCCGCGCCTTGAGCTGCAAGGGCTTCTTCTTGCGCTTGCCGCGGACGAAATCCTCGTCCATGCCCCCGCCCATCGTCTGCATGTCGCGCTGGCGACGGCTCTTGCTCGTCTGCGAACGCTCGGGATCGACCTGGCGGATGTACTGCTTCTTGTTCGGGTCGTAGTTGCTGACGCGCTCCTTCTCGACCGCGGGGGCGAGGTCCGGCATCTTCGGGCGGCCGAAGCCCGCGCCTCCGGTTCTCGGGGCCGTTCCGGTTCCGAAGCGGCCGCCGGGCTGCTGCGGGCGCGGCGCTCCGCCGGGCATGGGGGGGCGCTGGCCGGGCGCGAAGGGCCTGCCGAACGAGCCCTGTCCGGGCTGCGGCGGGTTGACCGGACGCCCGTACGGGCCCTGTCCGGGCTGCGGCGGGTTGACCGGACGCCCGTACGGGCCCTGTCCGGGCTCGGCGGGCCTGCCGAACTGGCCGGGCTGCGCCGCGGGCCTCGCAAACTGCGCGGGCTGCTGCGGCACGCCCTGCTGCGGCCGCGGCTGCCGGTTCTGCTGCTGTTGCGCTCTGCGGCGCTGCTCCTCGCTCGCCTCGACCTCCGCCTTCGTGCGCACGACGCGGATCGGGGACTGCGGCGCCGCCGTCTTCTGCGCGTGCGGCTGCCTCGCGGGCGTTTCGCGCTTCGCGGGGACCGCTCCCGGGGCGGGCGCCTCCTGCGTAGGCGCGGCTGCGGCGGGCGCGACCTCCTGCGCGGGCGCTTCCTGTGCGGCCGCGGCGGGGATTTCCTGCGCGGGCGCCTCCTGCCGGGGCGCTTCCTGCGGTTTGGCAGGCGCGTCCGGGGGCACCTCGGGGGCGTGTTCGCTCGAATACGCGGTCATAAACTGCGCCGCGGCTTCATATTGCTTTTGGAGGGCTTCCTTTGCCTCGCGTTCCTGTTTTTCGTGCTCCTCCCGGACGAATGCGTCCGAAATTCTGCGCAACGAACTGAGCATCTCCTGGGACTGCCTGCGCAGCCGGGAGATGTTTTCGAGCATCCTGCCCGCGTTTGTGCTCAGATCCTTTGTCGCATCCTGCACCCTGACTTTGGCCATTTGGTTTATGCCCTCCCGAATGTATTGTATGTCCCGGGGCTTACGCCTGAAACAGCTCCGCAATGCGCCTGGCGAACCCCTCGTCGAGCACCGCGACAGCCATCCTGCCGGGCTTCCCGACCGCCTTCCCGACGTCCCTGGCCGCAAACAGCGGCACGTTGTGCGTCCGGCACGCGTCCGTCACGGACTTGCGCGTGTTCGGCCCGGCGTTTTCGTCGAGCACCGCGAGGCGCGCGGCCTTCGACCGGATTGCGGCGACCGTCGCGGGCTCCCCGGTTGCGAGCCTGCCGGCGCGGGCGCACAGGCCCAGCATCGAAAGCGCCCTATCCATCCGCCATCTGCGCCTCGAGCGCCCCGAACACGTCCGCCGAAATCTGGGCCTCCAGCGCGCGCTCGAGCGCCTTCGTCTTCTGGGCGCGCTTCAGGCACTCGGGGCTCCTGCACACATATGCGCCGCGCCCCGCGGCCTTCCCGGTAAAATCGATCCGCGCGTCCCCCTCCTGCGGCTTGACGACGCGCAGGAGCTCCTTCTTGGGCTTCATCTCGCGGCAGCCGACGCACATGCGCATGGGGACTTTCTTCGTCTTCGGCATCAGATCTCCCCATCCCCCAGGTCGAAGTCGTCGAGGTTCACGTCGTCCAGGTCGATGTCGTCGGGAGCGGGCTCTTCCTCCTCCTCGAACGGCGCGGCCTGCATCAACTCCTCGACCTGGCTCTGCGACTTTATGTCGATCTTCCAGCCGGTCAGCTTCGCCGCGAGGCGGGCGTTCTGGCCCTCCTTGCCGATGGCGAGCGAGAGCTGGTTGTCGGGCACGATCACGCGGGCGGACTTCTCGTTTTCGGCGGTGAAGACGCTGATGACGCGCGCGGGGTTCAAGGCGTTTGCGATGTACTCCGCGGGGTCCGCCGACCACTTTATGATGTCGATGTTCTCCGTCTTCAATTCGGCGACGACGTTTTCGACGCGCATGCCGCGCGGGCCCACGCACGAGCCGACCGCGTCGATCTGCGGATCGGTCGAGAACACGGCCATCTTCGTGCGGAAGCCGGCCTCGCGCGCGATCGCCTTGATCTGCACGACGCCGGTCACGAGCTCGGGAACCTCGATCTCGAACAGGCGCTTGACGAGCCCCGGATGCGTGCGCGACACGAACACCTGCGGGCCGCGGCCCATGCGCGAGACCTCGAGCACATAGACCTTGATGCGGTCGTTGATGCTCAATTCCTCGCCCGGCATCTGCTGGTTCGGCTCGATGACGCCCTCGGTGCGGCCGAGCTCGACGTACACCTGCCGGTTCTCGACGCGCTGCACGATCGCGGTCAGTATCTCGTTCTCCTTCTGGCTGTACTCGTCGTAGATCACGCCGCGCTCCGCCTCGCGCAGGTGCTGGACGACGACCTGCTTCGCCGTCTGCGCCGCGATCCGGCCGAAGTTGCGCGGGGTGACCGGCACCTCGACGAGGTCGCCGACCTCGTAGCGCCGATCGATCTCGCGCGCGTCCGAAAGCGTCATCTCGCACAGCGGGTCGCCGACCTCCTCGACGACGATCTTGCGCGAGAGCACCTCGACCGTCCCCTTTTCGCGGTCGATCGACGCGCGCACGTTCGCGGTCTTGCCGAAGTTCTTCTTGTACGCGGAGATCAGCGCGGCCTCGATCGCGGAGAAGAGCACGTCCTTGTTGATCCGCCTCTCCTTCGCGAGCGCGTCCAGGGCGCTTATGAACTCGCCGGAGTCAATGCCACCGTTTGCCATCCGAAATATCCCCCAAAATTTATTGTTGCGGCGACGGGCTGTCGTCCTCCAGGTCCCGCTCGGTGAACTCGATCCGCGGGCGCACGACCGCCACGTCCTTCCTCGGGAACGAGAGCTCCTCCGCCCCGATTTTCAACACGATTTCCCCGTTCACGAGGCCCTTGAGTTCGCCGGTGAAGCGTTTCGCCCCGTGGATGGGCCTGTAGGTGCTCAACTCGACCGCGATGCCCTCCGCGCGCTCGAAGTCCCGCTCGGTCTTGAGCGGCCGGTCCGCCCCGGGGGACGAGACCTCCATATAGTCGTAGTCGACCAACTCGACGAGGGGCTGCAGCTTCCGGTGGAACGCCTCGAGCTCGTTGACCGACACGCCGTCGCCCTTTTCGACGTAAAAGCGCAGAAAACGGCCGGTCGGTTCCTTGACCAGCTCAACGTCCACCAATTCTAACTGTAATTCGTCCGCTAGCTTTTGCGCGACCCGCGCCGCATCCTTCACCGGCATTGTCTGCCTGTTGGGCAACCTTACCCCTCCATATCACGGCCAAGCGAAAAGCCCCCGGTGGACCGGCCGCCCCGAAGGACTTCCAAATCCAGTCGCCGGAGGCGACTTGAAATCCCCGAGGGGATTTCAACCTTGTAGACATTGCGTCCGGCGGCATCCGCCGTAGGCACTTATACCATATTTTATTATACCACGCTTTGCGCCACAATACAACCGGATTGCCCGCCAAAAACAAGACTTAATGTTCGAAAACGGGCTAACTTTGCGTTGCCTCGCGCTTGACAGCGGGCGGAAATTGCTGTATTCTCAGATTGTAACAAATTTGCAACAATTTGGAGGCGTGCCGTGAAAACAGCCGTTTCGATGCTTCTCGCGCTCTGCCTGCTCCTTGCGCCGGCGCTCGCCGAGCGGTACGATTCCCCGTTCGGGTACTCGATGGAGCTGCCCGAGGGCTGGCTTCCGCTGAACGCCGATACGTACTCCCGGATCACGTCGCAAATGAGCGAGGAGCAGCTTTCCGAGCTCGGCCTCGCCGCGGGCCTGGAGAATGTAATCGTGATGATTTCCAAGATGCGCATGGAGTACCTGTTCTCCGGGGACGGGCTCGCGAACGCGTCCGTCACGGTCGTCCGGCAGCCGGAGACGACTGAGGGGCTCGCCCATAACGCGGAGGTCGTCCGGCGGGCTTTCGAGCAGAGCGGCGCGACGGACGCGATCTCCGGGGCGGCGAAGTTCGGCGAAAAAGAGTTTCAGGCGGCCGCATGCACGCTGAACGGGGTCGTCGTCGCGAGCTACTTCTACGGGACGGGCGACGCGATATACGCGATCGCGTTCAAAAACGCCTCTGCCGAGGACATTTCGCGGATGCTCTCCTCCGCGGTGTTTTCATTCGGAGCGGGCGCGGGCGCTTCTCCCGAGGAAACCGCCCCGGCCGACGGGGCCGGCCCTGCCGGCGCGGTGTTCGCGTTGGACGGCGCGCTCAAGGAGCCGAGGGGGTAGAAATCAAAACACTAGCCGCGAACCCGCAAAACGGGTCCGCGGCCGCTTTTTGTCGGTTTACTTTCTCAACCCGACCAGTATGACGCCCTTGATCTTGTCCTCCTTGGACTCCTTCATGAAGCGCACGCCCTTCTCGGCGTCCTCGAGCGGGAACTGATGCGTGATGATGGGCGCGAGGTTCACCTGCCCGGAGGAGACGACGTGGAACACGTTGTCCCAGACGCGCGGCGCGAGCCACGAGCACTTGATCGTGCGGTCGAGCTGTATCGCCTCGAGCATCGGCACCTCGAGCTTGTCGTTCGGGCCCGGCAGGCCGAAGTAGACGATCGTCGACGCGGCGCCGGTCACGAGCAGGGCGCCCTGCAGCGCGTCCATGTTGCTCGTCGCGACGATTGCGCGCGGGGCCAGGTGGCCGAGCAATTCCTTGACGCGCGCGGCGAGGTCGGGGGCGTAGTCGGGGGAGTTCTTGTCGGCGGTGTTGATGACGAACGTCGCGCCGACCTGTTTTCCGATGCCGAGCGGGAAGTCGCGCCGGCCGACGAGCACGACGCGCCCCGCGCCGGCGGCCTTTGCGAGCTGCACCATCATGAGCCCGATCGGGCCGGGGCCGAACACGACGACATCCTGCCCGAGCTCGATGTCGAGCCGCTTGATGCCGTAGGTCGCGCACGCGAGCGGCTCCGCCAGCGCGCCGTGCTCGAACTTCACGTTGTCGGGAATCTTGTACACATGCGTGTACTTCACCTTCACGTACTCCGCGAAGCCGCCGTTGACCGTGACGCCGATGACCTCGCAGTTCGGGCAGACGTTGAACTCGCCGCGCATGCAGTATTCGCAGGCGTTGCACTGCTGCACAGGGTTCACGGCGACGCGGTCGCCCTCCTTGAACAGCGCCTTTCCGAGCTTGCCGACCTCGACGACGACGCCGCTCATCTCATGCCCGAGGTACAGGGGCCCCTTGCCGTCCGGCGTTCCCAGCGGGCTGTGGCCGTAGTAATAGGAGACGTCCGAGCCGCAGATCGAGCAGGCCATGACCTTGATGAGCACCTCGTTGTCCGCGATCTGCGGGATGTCGTGCTCCTCCAGCTTCATGACGAGCGGCTCGTAGAAGTTCTGAACCACCATTTTTCCGTGCATGGCTTTCCCTCCTTGTATCAGAACGCTAGTCCTTGCAGTATTTCCTGTTGAGCAGGTCGACGAACTTGAAGCACTCCTCGGCGACCTCCCAGGCGTTCGGCCACTCGCACAGGTCGATCGCCCACCAGTCGGTCTCGTATCCCGCGACGTTCAGAATCGCCGGGATGACCTCGTCGAAGTCTATGTAGCCCTGTCCGAACGGCGCGTGCGTCGAGGTGCCGGTGTCGTTGAGCGTTCCGTCGGAGTCGATCAGGTGCACGAGGCCGAGGCGCCCCTTCGCCATCTCGATGAACTCGAGTATGCCGCCGGGCAGCTTGCAGCCCTCCTCGATGTGGCGGTGGCCGATCGCGCAGTTGTAGGCGTGGCAGGTGTCAAACAGCAGCGAGAAGTTC
>MWAC01000063.1 GCA_002068815.1 Firmicutes bacterium ADurb.Bin467
GCCGCGGCCGGCTTGTGGCGGAACGGCCCGCTCTTGCAGGCGTAGAACATCCGGTCGAGCAGCGACAACACCCGCCCGCTCGGGTGCGCGTAGTAGACGGGCGTGCCGAACACGAACCCGTCGGCCCCCTTCGCCCTCTGGATCAGCGCGTTTATGCCGTCGTCGTCGAACGCGCACCGGTCGTCGAGCTCTGCGCACTTTCCGCAGCCGATGCAGTCGCGTATCGGCTTGCTCCCCGACTGCGCGATCTCGCACGAGATGCCCTCCGCCTCGAGCGCCGAGGCCACCTCCATGAGCGCCGTAAACGTGCAGCCATTCGGCCGGGCGCTCCCGTTGATCATCAAAACCTTCACCCGCAACACCCCTTCCAGCGAGTCTATGCCGCGTCCGGAGCCATTATAGCACATCCTCCCTCCGCGTTCAACGCTGAAACGCCGCGTGCTCCTCGCGCGGATCGACGCCCAGAAAGTCGCTCTCCATCAGCATCGCGCGCCGGACGATGCCGCGGCCGTAGCGCGCGCGCACATCCATCACGGCCTTTTCGAGCGCCCACTGGCGCGCGCGCTTATCGTCGGAGAAGATCGAGAGCTGCTCCGGCCGGTTCTCGGGCTCGAGGTTGCTGACGCACACGCCGAGGCTCCGGACGGCCTTCCGCCAGTCCCACAATTCCCGGAAGAGCTCCATCGCGCACGATCCGATCTCCGACGGGAGCGCCGTCGGGAGCGGCAGCTTTCGCTGCGCCATGGCGACTTCGAGCGACGTGTCCCGGACCGACACGCTGACCGTCCAGCCCGCGAGCCCGTGCTCCATCAGCCGCTCGCCGACGCTCTCGCTCAAGATCGCGAGGAGCTCCTTCGCGTCCGAGTCGCTCACGAGGTCGCGCGCGGGCGTCGCGCTGTTGCCGACGGACTTGATCATCGCCTCCTCGCCGATCGGCACGACCGGCGCGTTCTCGAGCCCGTTCGCGTACATCCACAGGGTCTCGCCGTGCTTCCCGAGCGCCGCGCGCAGCGACTCCGCCCGGCAGCGCGCGACATCGCCGATCGTGAACAGGTTCCGCCTGCGCAGCTTCTCCTCGGTCGCCGGGCCGACGAAGAGCAATCTGCGCGCCGGAAGCGGCCAAGCGACCTCGCGGTAGTTGTCCGGCGAGATCACGGTCGTCGCGTCGGGCTTTTTCAGGTCGCTCGCGAGCTTGGAAAACACCTTGTTGAACGACGCGCCGACCGACACCGTGAGGCCGAGCTCCTTCTTGACCCGCGCGCGTATCTCGTCGGCGACGGTCTTGCCGCTCGCGCCGATGGAGCTCACGTCCAGCCACGCCTCGTCCAACCCGAACGGCTCGACGCGGTCGGCGAAGTCCGCGTAGATGCGGCGCACCGCGAGCGCGAGCCCGACGTAGAGCGAAAAGTCCGGCTCGACGACGACGAGGTCCGGGCACTTCTCCCTCGCCTGCCAGATCGCCTCCGCCGTCTCGACGCCCGCGGCCTTCGCCAGCTCGTTTTTCGAGAGCACGATGCCGTGGCGCGCCGCCGGGTCGCCGCAGACGGCCATCGGAACCTTGCGCAGTTCCGGCCTCGACAGGCACGCGGCGCTCGCGTAGAAGCTGTTCAGATCGCTGTGCAGTATCGTTCGCATGCGATTTCCCCCTCTAAGAACATATGTTCGATAAGCCTATTATAGCACAGCCGGCCGGATTTGCAATCGAACGCCAAATTAAAATTGGCCGGAAGATAATGGCAATTCCGGAGGCCCGGGATGCGGAACCGGCGCGCGGGCATAAGCGTCTAATGGGCAAAACCGGAAACAAGGGAGGGATAAGGATGAAACGAAGGGGAATATTGCGGCTCACCGCGCTGCTGCTTATCGCGCTGATCGCCGTTCCCGCGCTCGCCGCGGGGGGGTCTGACCGGCGCGGGCTCGTGGGGCGCTCCGGGAGCGTCTCGGCGTATCTGGACGGCGAGGGAGGGCTGTTTCTGACCGGGTACCCGGAGCAGATCAACCAGCGGCACGCGTCGGAGATCATTTGGGTTGATCAAGAGCGCGTGGTGTATCTCGCGGGGGAGGAAATCGACGACTTCGGGGGCGAGCTGATCGCGGTCGAGCTCCCGACATTCAAGGAGACGGCGCTGGCCGACGGCGTATTCCGGGCGGCGGCGCTCGCGGCGGATTCGGTGTTCTACATCCCCGCCGCGAACCGCGCGCAGATGATGCGCCTGTCGCTCGACACGCTGCACAGCACCCCCGCCGGGACGACGGCGGAGGACATGACCGCGCTTCACATAACGCCCGACGGGCTCGTCGTCGAATTGGACGGCGGCACCGGCGCGCTTCTCTACGACACCACGACCGGCGCGTTCACCGGATATCCGGATGCGATCGCGGCCGCGTCCTCCCATCAGGACGGCTTCTACCTCAGGCTCAGCGACGAGGGGCTTCTCTCGATCACGGCCGAGGGGAGCGGAAAGACCGAGTTCGTCGACTTCGGCGTCGAGGCATATCAGGCGCTCGAGGGGAAGGTGTACTATATCACGTCCATGGGCGCGCAGGCGCGGCTCAAGGAGTTCGACCCGGCCGCGCTCTCGTGGAAGATGCTGCTCGCGCTCGACGAGACGGTGTCTCTGCAGCTCGCCGCGAGCCGGTCGCAGCTGTTTTTGATCGACGAATCGACGGGCACGGTCTTCTCCTTTGACAGGAACGCGCTCCGGCTCACAAAATTCGCGACCGTCGACCTCGCGGCGACTTCTTGGCCCGAGGGCTACGAGCTCTCCGGACTTCGCATCGAGGGCATGAGCGGGCAGCTCAACGTCTACGCGGTGCTTTCGCCCGTCGACCTCGAGGGCGGCGAGGCGGGCGTCCCGACGTTCAGCTTCGGCGACGAGCCGGCCCCGGAACAGGTGGCCGACGAGATGCTCGTCCTGATCCGCGCGATCGACGTGCCGGACGAGGAAAAGAGCTCCGACGTCATCCAGCCGGAGGTGGAGTACGGATCGCTCTCGCGCGGCAGCCGCGGCGAGGACGTCCGCAAGCTCCAGCAGATGCTGATCGAGCTCGGCTACCTGAAGGGCAAGGCCGACGGCATCTTCGGCTCGCAGACGCAGTACGCGGTGAAGCTGCTGCAGACCGACCTCACCGACCGCGGCTTCGCGGTCAACGGCGTCGCGTCCCCGGAGTTCCAGAAGCTCTTGTTCTCCGGCACGCTTCCCGCCTACGACCCGTACAAGCCGCTCTCCCGCGGAAACTCGGGCCTGCGCGTGAGCATATTGCAGGAGCGGCTCCGCGCGCTGGGCTTCCTCGCGGACGCGGTGGACGGCGTCTACGGCGCGCGCACCGAGGAGGCGGTCGGCCTCTTCCAGAGCGAAAACGGCATGTTCGAGACCGGCTCGGCGTCCAGCGAGACGCTTCGCAGGCTCTATTCCTCGAGCGCGCAGCCGGCAACCGGCTTCATACACCTCGAGAAGGGCGACACCGGCTACCGCGTCAAGGAACTGAACGCGCGGCTCAAGGAGCTCTACTACCTCGAGGGCACCGTCGGAAGCGCCTTCAACAACGCGACCGTATTGGCCGTGAAGCGTTTCCAGGCGGAGATCGGGCTCAAGCAGAACGGCGTCGCGACGCCCTCCGTCCAGCAGAGGCTGTTTTCGAGGAACGCGCCCGAGTTCAGCGGCTATATCACGCTGAAGCGCGGCGACGCGAACGGCCGCGTGGCGGACATGCAGAGGCGGCTCTCGAAGCTCAACTACTACCGCGGCAACATCACCGGCAACTTCGGCTCCGTCACGGAGACCGCTGTGCGGCTGTTCCAGGCCGTCGCGGGGCTTGACGTGACCGGCGTCGCGAACGTCGAGACGCTGACGCTGCTCTATTCGAAGGACGCGCCGCCCTACGTCGAGCCGACGCCGACCCCGGTTCCGACCGTCACGCCGACGCCCGCCCCGGGCGAGGTCGGCGCGCCGAAGATCGGCATCACGCCGGTCGACTCGACGGTCAACGGCGTAAGCTACCTCGACCCCGCCGTCAAGACGGTCAACTTCACCTGGAGCGCGGACGGCAAGCTCTCCGGCTACTATGTGCGCGTCACCGACAGCGTCGGCGGCACGCTGATCTCGCAACAGGTCACCTCGACCTCCGGAAACCTCTCGACGTCGTCTCTGAAGGCGAACACCGTGTACACGATCTCCGTCGGCGCGATCCCTGAGAACGGCACAGTCGACAACGCGCGCTGGTCGCACAGGCGGTTCGCGCTGAAGGGGACGCCGGTGCCGTCGGCGACGCCGACCCCGGTCCCGACCGCAACCCCGACCCCGGCGCCCGGACAGGTGGGCATCCCGGACGTCTCGATCGAGCCGGTCAAGCACGTCGGCGTCGACATGGTCAACTACGTCGAGCCGGGCACGCTGACGCTTCGGTGGAGCGCGTCCGGCAGCGTCGACCACTACTTCGTCGAGATTTTCGACGGCATGTGGACGCTGCTCGCCTCGCAGGAGTTCACCGGGAAGAGCACCACGCTCGGCACGGCGAACATGCGCGAGGGCGAGGTATACACGATGCGCGTGACGGCGGTCCCGGTCAACGGGGACATCGACGACGGAAAGTCGAACGCGCTGAAG
>MWAC01000064.1 GCA_002068815.1 Firmicutes bacterium ADurb.Bin467
CGAGGACGCGGGCGCGGCGGTCGTCATCGGGACGACCGGGTATACCGCGGAACAGGTCGCGTCGATCCGCGCGGCGGCCGGGCGCGTGCCGATCGTGCACAGCTCGAACTACTCGCTCGGCGTCGCGGTGCTCCGTCGCGCGCTGCAGTCGGTCGGGCCGCTGCTTCTCGAGGCCGGGTTCGACGCGGAGATCGTCGAGGCGCACCACAGCCAGAAGGCCGACGCGCCCAGCGGCACCGCGAAGGCGCTTTTGACCGCGATCGACCCGGACGGCGACTACCGGCGCGTCTACGGCCGCGAGGGGTTCACGGGCGAGCGCGGCAAGGAGATCGGCGTGCACGCCGTCCGCGGCGGCACCGAGGCGGGCGAGCACCGCGTGTGCTTCTTCGGGAACAACGAGCTCTTGGAGTTCCGGCACGAGGCCGCGACGAGG
This sequence comes from Firmicutes bacterium ADurb.Bin467, assembly GCA_002068815.1. Taxonomy (GTDB): domain Bacteria; phylum Bacillota; class Clostridia; order Christensenellales; family Aristaeellaceae; genus Pullichristensenella. The sequence continues at coordinate 434 of MWAC01000064.1, forward strand.
CGCGTGTTTGCCGCCGGGGCCGTCAAGGCGCTCGACTTCATCGTAGGCAAGGCGCCCGGGCTCTATACCATCGACGACGTTTTAGGTCTTTAGGAGGATTTCATGAACGCCGAGGAGATTATCCGCTTTATCCACGACGCAAAGAAAAAGACGCCGGTCAAGGCGTATGTGAAGGCCCGGGCGCCGATCGCGTTTGAAAACTGCAAGGTGTTCGGCGCGGGCGACCTGATCGTGTTCGGCGAGTGGGCCGACGTCGGGCCGCAGCTCGAGCGATACGCGGCGGTCATCGAGGACGTCGTCGTCGAGAGCGACCGCCGCAACAGCGCCGTGCCGCTTCTCGACCTCAAGGGGATCAACGCGCGCATCGAGCCGGGCGCCACGATCCGCGACCGGGTCGAGATCGGCGACCGCGCGGTCATCATGATGGGCGCGGTGATCAACATCGGCGCGGTCGTCGGTTCGGACACGATGATCGACATGAACGCCGTGCTCGGCGGCCGCGCGATCGTCGGCAACCGCTGCCACATCGGCGCGGGCGCGGTGCTCGCGGGCGTCGTCGAGCCGGCGAGCGCGACGCCGGTCGTCGTCGAGGACGACGTATTGATCGGCGCGAACGCGGTCGTCATCGAGGGCGTGCGCGTGGGCCGCGGCGCGGTCATCGCCGCCGGCAGCGTCGTGATACACGACGTCCCCGAAAACGCCGTCGTCGCGGGCGTCCCCGGGCGCGTGATCAAGACGAAGGACGAGCAGACGGAGAAAAAGACCGCGCTCGTCGACGCGCTGAGAGCCCTTTAACAACGGATGTCCGCCTCGGAAGCGATATGCTCCCCCTATAGCGACAGTGGGTTTTGATTCCCACCGCCGCCGTAGGGGGAGCATATCATCGACGGGCGATGCGTTATTTCGTCTTGTCGGTCCTCTTTGCGATCGGCGCGTTCTCGGGCCCGAGCGGGTTCAGCGGCACCTCTTTTTCGCAGAGGGGGCACTTGTAGAGCGCGTCCGGGGCGTCGCTGCCCTCGAGCGGGGCGAAGAACAGCTTGCCGCACTCCGGGCAGATGCTGCCGATCAGCGCCTCCTCCTCGGCGCTCTCGGCGCGCTTCGGGCTCAACACGCGCAGGCCTTCCTCCGGGGCGAACTCCTCGTCGTCGAAGTCGTCGTCCTCGTCGTCGGAGAACTCGACGCTGCCCTCCTCGGAGTCGTGCATCGCCTCGAGGTCCTCGAGGTCCTCGTCGATGCTCTCGACGAAGTCGTTCAACTCGCTCAAGTCCTCGCGCATGTCGCCGAGCTCGTCGAGCACGCCCTCGAGCGCGTCGACGATGCCCTTCAGGAGCTTTGCGTTTGCGGATTCCTGATCGAGCTCCATGCTGCTGACCAGGCCGCGGAGATAGCCGATTTTCTCTGACAGGTCTGCCATGATTGTCACCTCCTGCGAAACAGGGCGGCCATCCAGCCGCCCATATCCATCATGTGCGACCGGGGTTCCGGTTATGCGCGGCCCAGGTACTCGCCGCCGTTGCGGGTGTCGATGCGAAGCTTGTCGCCGATTTCGATGAACAGAGGCACCTGCAGCGTAAAGCCCGTCTCGACGGTCGCGGGCTTCGTGGTGTTCGCGGCGGTGTCGCCCTTGAAGCCCGGCTCGGTGTTGGTCACCTCGAGCTCGACGAAGTTCGGCGCCTCGACGCTGAACGGCGCGCCCTTGAAGAAGCGGACCGTCACGTTCGTGTTCTCCTTGACGAAGGGGATCGCGTCCTCGACCTGCTCCTGCGTCAAGGGCATCTGGTCGAAGGTCTCGAGGTCCATGAAGTAATACATATCCCCGTCGCTGTAGAGGTACTGCATCTCCTTGGTCTCGATATGCGCCTTGGGCAATTTGTCCGTGGGGTTGAACGTGCGCTCGATGACGGCGCCCGTCACGATGTTTTTCAGCTTCGTGCGCACAAACGCCGCGCCCTTGCCGGGCTTGACGTGCAGAAAGTTGACGACGGTCCAGATGCCGAAGTCCATTTCAATGGTGACGCCGTTTCTGAAATCGCTCGCGTTGATCATGGGGTTGCCTCCTCAAATAAAATGTAAAAGGTTTAAAGCTCGATCAGCTGCTTCGGCGCGTCGATCGGGTTGATGAACCCGTCCGGGGTCAGGATTGCCATGTCCTCGATACGGCATCCGCCGAGACCCGGGATGTACGCGCCGGGCTCGACCGTCACGACGTGGCCGGGCCGAAGCGCCGTCCTGTCGCCGGCGCCGAGCCGCGGCTGCTCGTGGATGAAGAGGCCGACCCCGTGGCCGAGCGCGTGGCCGAACGCGCCGGGGTAGCGCGCCTCGAGGAAATCGCGCGCGATGCGGTCGACGTCCTCGCAGACCGCGCCGGGCTTGACGGCCGGGAGCGCGAGAAGCTGCGCCTCGAGCACGGCCTCGTAGAGCGCGCGGAGGTCCTTCCCGATATGCCCGATGCCCACGGTGCGCGTCATGTCCGAGCGGTAGCCGTCGACGGTCGCGCCGAAGTCGAGCGTCAGAAGCTCCCCGGACTTCAATACGCGCCGCCCCGCGACCGCGTGCGGCAGCGAGCCGTTTTCGCCCGCGCAGGCGATCGTGTCGAACGCCTCGCCCTCGCTCCCGAGCGCGAGCATCTCGTAGTTGAGCGCGATCTTGACGTCCATCTCGGTCATGCCGACGCGGATGCGGCCGAGTATGTTCGAAAAAGCGCGGCAGGCGATCGACGCGGCCTTCAGAATCGACGCGACCTCGTTTTCGTCCTTGACCGCGCGAAGCTCCTCCGGGATTCGGGCGAGCGGGGCGAGCCTGTCGTCGCCGCCGAGCTCCCGGGACAGCGCCTGATGGTCGTCGTAGCTCAGGACATTCGTCTCGACCGCGAGCTTGTCGGCGTCCGAGCGCCGGAACAGCTCGGCGACGAGCGCCTCGACCGACTTTCCCATGCGCGTCCGCACGCACTCAAAGCCCGGCGCCTGAAGCCCGGCCTGCTCGACATAGCGGAAATCCGTCAGGATCGCGCGCACATTTTCGGACACGAACAGGCAGCCCTCGCCGGTGTACCCGGTCAGGTAGCGGATGTTCTCGCGCCGGTGAATCAGCGCCGCGAACAGCCCCCGCGCGCGCAAAGCGTCCAGAAATCTCTCCAAGCGGCTCATGACTGCCTCCATCCATTGACATACAAAGCCATTCTATCACACTGTATGTGAATTTTCCAGTATTCGGCGAAAAAAATGGCCATAAAAAAGCCCCACAGGCTCGAATCAGGCAAACCCCGCGGCGCGCGTCAACATCCGTTTAGTGCTGCTGCCTTCCGGCCCTGACACGATTCGCAGCATGACGCCGCACGGGACCCGATCGTCATCGCCCGTGGAACAGTGGGTAGTATAGCACAGACGGGGCAATTTTGCAAGCTCTAATTTTCCGCAGCCTTCGCCGCAAACAATCCCTCTGCGCGCGCGGGGCGGGGGAGCGCCTCGCTTTCCGCGGTCAAAAGCGACAGCGCCTGCGAAAGCGTCTTAACCGGCACGACCTCGATCGCGCAGCCGGGGGCTTCGGCCCGGTTGTCCCACGGGACGAGCACGCGCTTCAAGCCCATCCGCTCCGCCGCGCGCACCTTCGCCTTGACGCCGCCGACCGGCAGCACGAAGCCCTTGATCGAGATTTCGCCGGTCATCGCGGCGTCGTTCGCGACCGGGACGCCGGCGATCGCCGAGTGGATCGCCGCCGCCATCGCGAGCCCCGCCGACGGGCCGTCGACCATCGCGCCGCCGGGGAAGTTCACGTGCACGTCGTAGCGCGTGACGGGGACGCCGAGCCGCCCGAGCGCGGTCTTCGCGGCCTCGGCGGAGTCCATCGCGAGCCCGGATCGCTGCAGAGTCCTTCCGCGGCCGTCTCGCACCTCCTCGCGGTCGACGACCCCGGTCACGCAGAGCTTCCCGGTGCCCGGCTTCGCGGCGGCCTCGGCGCGTATGACGGCACCGACCTCCGCGCCGCTGACCGCGAGCGCGTTGACGAGCCCCGGCTCGCCCGACTCCGGCATCGACGGCTCGCGCCGAAGCGTCAGCCGCGAGCAGTTGGCGACGTACTCGACGTCCGCCGCCGCGATCTCCGCGCGCTTCTCCATTCTGGCCGAGGCCGCGGCGAGCTGGACTAGGTTGACCGCGGTGCGCGCGCTGTCGGAGTACATGGCGATCAGATCGGCGTTCGCGTCCGAGAGCGCGTAGCTCGCGCGCGACGCGGCGTTTTTCGCGACCAGCTGCAATTCCTCCCGCTCGAGCGGCCGGAAGAATATCTCCATGCAGCGCGAGCGGAGCGCCGAGGGAAGGTCGGACGGGCTCCGCGTCGTCGCGCCGATCAGCCGGAAGTCCGCCGGCAGCCCGTTTTTGAACACGTCGTGTATGTGCGCGGGAATCTTTGTGTCGGTCGGGCTGTAATAGGCGCTGTCGAAGCGCACGACGCGGTCCTCGAGCACCTTGAGCAGCTTGTTCATCTGCACGGGGTGCATCTCGCCGATCTCGTCCAGGAACAGCACGCCGCCGTGCGCGCGCGTGACCGCCCCCTCCTTCGGCTGCGGCACGCCGTTCTGCCCGAGCGGGCCCGCGCCCTGGTAGATCGGGTCGTGGACGCTGCCGAACAGCGGGTCGGCGATCGAACGCTCGTCGAAGCGTATGCTCGTCGCGTCGATCTCGACAAAGGGCGCGTCCTTGCGGAACGGCGTGCCCTCCGAGAGCTTCGCGGCCTCCAGCGCGAGCCGCGCCGCGCACGTCTTTCCGATGCCCGGCGGGCCGTAGACGATCACGTGCTGCGGGTTCTCGCCGAAGAGCACCGCCTTCAGCGCGCGCACGCCCTCCTCCTGGCCCACGATTTCCTCGAACGCGCGCGGCCTAACCGTCTCGTTCAACGGCTTTGTCAGGTGGATCGCGCGCATGCGCCGGAGCCTGTCGAGCTCGACCCCGCCGGGCTCCGCGCGCGGGCGCGCCTCGCGCTCCCTCTGAAGCTGGCGCAGGAAGTACGCGCCGACGACGAGGCTGATCAAAATCTGCAGAATTGTCAATGCCAGTGCCATTTTGCCCTCCGAATTGCATGCTGTGCGGATAGTTTTGGCCGGGCGCGGGAAAATATGTAATCTTTTTGAATTTTCGGCGAAGCCCCGGCAGGAAAACAAATTCCTGCGCAGAATATGGACAACAGACGGGGGCCCGTCGAGCAACTGTAAAGGAGAGAACGGCATGAAATTCGTATACATCGGCAAGGGCATGGATGTCTCCGACAGCCTCAAGGCGCGCGTTGAGAAAAAGCTCCAGAAGCTCGAAAGGTATTTTCAGGACGACGTTGAGGCGCAGATTCGCCTGTCCCAGGAGCGTGGCAACCGCAACATCGCCGAAATCACGATCAGCGTTGGAAGCGTGATCCTCCGCGCGGAGGAAATTTCCAGCGACATGTATCTGTCCATCGATCGCGCGGTGGACAAGCTCAACCGCCAGATCCGCCGCCACCGCACGAAGCTCGAGAAGCGGCTGCGCGCGG
>MWAC01000065.1 GCA_002068815.1 Firmicutes bacterium ADurb.Bin467
CCCGCCGACCCGCAATCCGCAGGCGGATTGCTAAACACGCAATCAGTTCGCCAATGCCTTCGCGCCGGCGTTGCCCTTGGACATCGCGTCCTGCACCTCGGTCCAGACGGCCTTCAGCCGCGCGTAGTCGGCGTCCGACATGCCGTCCGGACGCTCCTCGAGCCACTCGCCGACGGCGAGCACGCGGTATTCGTAGCCGCTGCCGCCCTCCTTCTCGTAGCGCCAGACCCAGGTCGGGACGTACACGGGGTTCGCGATCTCGAACTTGCCGTCCTCGGTCTCCTGAATCGTGAACTCGAAGATCAGGCCGCAGTCGAAGCCCTCCTTGCGGACGTCGGAGAGGAAGTTGCCGGTCGCGAGCAGGCACAGCGTCTTGTGCGGCGTCCCGTCGTCGAGCTTGCCCGGGAGCCAGTAGGCGGGCTGCACGGTGTGCGGGTTGAAGCCGATGATGACGTCGACGCCCGCGGCGACCATCGCCTTGGACATCATTTCCTGCTCCTCGTTGGGCTTTGCGCTCAACATGTCGCCCCAGCTCGCGTACGCGATCACGACGTCGGCGCCGGCTTCGCGCGCCTTCTGGACGTCGGCCTTGACGTTGCTCGACTTCGTGACGAGGTTCACGCCGAACTTCAGCGCGTCGGAGCTCGAGGACTTTTCCTTGCCGTTCAGGGTAGACGTATAGTTGAGGAAGGCGACGTTGATGCCGTTGATCTCGACGATGTTCGGCGAATCCTTCTCGGCCTGCGAAGCCGCCGCGCCGGCGTACTTCATGCCGCCGGAGCCCCCGGCCTGCTTGCAGTTCTCGATGGTCTTGAGGAGGCCGTCAAACAGCATGTCGAGCGCGTGGTCGTTCGCGAGCGTCAGCATGTCGACGCCGGCGCTGCGCATCGCAAGCATGATCTGCGGTGGCGTGTTCATCGGGTCCTTGCCGGAGAACGCGCTCTCGGGGCGCGTGTCCATCGGGCCCTCGATGTCGCCGACGGTGAAGTCGGCGTTTCCGACGACGTCCTGAATATAGTCGAACATCGGGGTGAAGTCGTAGCTGGTCTCGGTGCGCGAGGAATCGAGAAGGTTCGGCATGACGGCGATCTCGCCGAGCGAGCGGATCGTCGCGGAGCGCAGGGACGGCGTCGGGACCGGCGTCGGCGCGGGCGTGGGCGTCACGGCGGGGGTCGGCGCGGGCGTCTCCTGCAGGGCGGCCGGATTCACGTCCGGCGTCTGCGTGACGACGGCAACGACGGGTTTCTGCTGCGTTACGTCGGGCTCGTAGGAGGAGCCGACCAGCCGTATGATGAGCATGACGCCCACGGCGATCAGCGCGACGACCAGAATGCCGATCAACACGAGCCCCAGCGGACGGACGATGTAGCCGCCGACGCGAAGGCCGCTATTTTTCTTCGCCATGTATGTTCCCTCCCATAGTCCCAATGATTACAGTTTATTATAACACACGCGAAAAGATGTAAGCAATGGGCGAATCGTCATTCTTTGAGAAGATTTGATGGGAAAATTCGGCACACCCCCGAAAAATGCACGGAAATATGACTTTCTCGGGGCTTCGGCGCGGATAATGTTCATTTTTCGGGCGGGTTTTTTCGTTTTATTCGATTGACGGACGCGGGGTTATGGTGTATGCTTATAGAGGATAATATTACAGAAGTATGACAATGTAAATCTGCGTATCCGCGACGAGGTGCAGTATATGGCAACGCATAAAATCTGGAAACTGAAGTTCAACATCTCGAAGGCGGGACTTGCCTTCCGCTGGGGCGACGGCGAGATTCAGCGGTTCCCCTTCGGCCTGAAGTCCGGCGAGGGCGTGGACGTGGCCGAGGGCATGGACGAGGAGAACGCAGTTTATCCGGACGATGGCGCCGACGACGAATACGGACGCTACGACGACGGCTATGCCGGCGAGGATTCCTATGCGGACGGCGAAGGCGACTATGAGGAGGGCGACTACGAGGAAGGCGACTACGACCAAAGCGAATACGGGGAAGAGGACTACCAGGAGGGCTATTACGACGAAAACGGCGAGTACATAGAGGGCGAGGAGGAGCAGAGCTCCTTCATGCAGTACATCGACCAGAACGACTGGGTCACCTACGCGCTGCTCGTGCTGTTCCCGCCTCTGGGCATATACCTCCTGTGGCGGCGCGGCCAGTTCGACACGATGATCCGCGCCGGCGTGAGCGCCGTGTCCGCGATCTGGTTCATCGCGATCCTGTGGATCATCATCGCGCTTCTGACCGGCGGCGCGAACGACGACCCGACCGGGACGAAGCCCGGCATGGTGCTGCACACGGTTACGCCGACGCCGATCGTCTCGACGGCGCCCTCGGTTGCGCCGACCTCGACCTTCAACGCGGCCGGGACGGTCAATCCGCTCGAGAGCGCGGCGGCGACGCCGCTCCCCGGCACGACGATCGGCCCGAGCGAGACCGCCGGCGCCGGCTACGTCTACAGCCCGGCCACCGGCATCTACTACCACGCGGTCAAGGACTGCGCGTACATCCCCACCGGCGTCTCGGCATCCTACGTGACGGTCAAGTTCGCGGAGAACCGCGGCCAGTCGCCCTGCCCGCTGTGCTTCAACGCCACGACCTATTACGCGACGACCGACGGCAGATATTACCACGTCAAGTCGGACTGCTCCGGCATGAAGAACGCCTCGCCCGTCACCGAGCAGGCCGCGAAGCTCGCGGGGAAGACCGCCTGCCCGGTCTGCATCGGCGGCACCGGGGGCCAGACCCCCAACACCCCCAACACCCAGGCGCTTCAGGAATACATCAACCGCCTCTCGAAGGACGCAAGCGGCATCAAGGTCTGGGCGACGAAGGGCGGCAATTATTTCCACACGGTGAGCGACTGCTCCAACATGAAGGGCGCATCGAACGTGACGCTCCTGACCGCGCTGAAGGCCGGCAAGACCGCCTGCCCGAGGTGCGCGTCCGCCGCCGGGAAGATCGTCTACGCGACGGAGACCGGCAAATACTACCACAAGGACAGCACCTGCTCCGGCATGCGGGGCGCGAAGGCGCTGCCCGTCGCGGCCGCGATGGTCATGGGCAAGGACTCCTGCCCGGTGTGCATCGGCAAGGTGAAGCTGCCGTCGAACCTCACGGGCGGCGGCACGACCGCGCCGGAGACCTCGGAGGACGGCGTGTACGTATACGCGACCTCGAACGGGCGCTACTACCACACCGACAGCGGCTGCCAGGGCATGACCGGCGCCGACCGCGTGCTGCTGAAGACGATGCTCGCCGCGGGCAGGCCCGCGTGCCCGGTCTGCGCGAAGGACGCCGGGCGCCAGGTGTACGCGACGAAGGACGGCAAGTACTACCATTCCTACGCGACCTGCTCCGGCATGTCCGGCGCGACCGCGGGCTCGCTCGCGCAGGCGCTCGCCTACGGCTATGAGAAGTGCCCCGTCTGCTGGACGG
>MWAC01000066.1 GCA_002068815.1 Firmicutes bacterium ADurb.Bin467
GCAGGAGACGACGATGCCGGTGGGGATGTGCGTGATGCGGACGGCGGAATCCGTCTTGTTGACGTGCTGGCCGCCCGCGCCGGAGGAGCGGTAGGTGTCCACGCGCACCTCTTCCATGTTGATTTCAATGTCCCCGTCCTCTTCCAGCATCGGTGAAACATCCAGGGAAGAAAAGGAGGTGTGCCGCCTGGCGTTGGAATCAAAGGGGCTGATGCGCACCAGGCGGTGCACGCCCTTTTCGCCGCGCAGGTAGCCGTAGACATTGTCCCCGTCCACCTCAAAGGTGACCGACTTGACGCCGGCCTCGTCCCCTTCCAGGTAGTCAATCAATTTCACCTTAAAGCCCATGCCCTCGCAGTAGCGGGTGTACATGCGGTAGAGCATCTCGGCCCAGTCCTGCGCCTCGGTGCCGCCCGCGCCCGCGTGCAGCGACAAAAGCGCGTTCAGGCCGTCGTACTCGCCGTTGAGAAGCGTCGTCAGCTTCAAAGCCTCGAGCTCCTCGCGGACGGACGCGATCTCCTGCTTAATTTCCGGGATCGTCGACGAATCGTCCGTCTCCTCGGCGAGCTCCATCAATACCTCGATGTCGTCCGCGCGCGCGGAGAGCGCCTCGAAGTGGCGAATCTTCCCCTCGACCTGGTGCGCGGCTGCGCTGACCCTCTGCGCGCGCTCGAGGTTGTCCCAGAAGCCGGGCGAACCCATGTCCTCCTGGTATTCGATCAGGTCTTCCCGCAGCTTGGCGACGTCAAAGTGAGTCACCTGCCTCTGCGATCATCTTCCGAATGGCCTGCAGGTCCTGCTTGAAGCCTTCCATCTCAATCACAAAATCACATCCTTTATTATGCGCTCTCGACCTTGCCGCAGCAGTTCTTGTACTTCTTGCCGCTGCCGCACGGGCAGGGGTCGTTGCGCCCGACCTTCTTGTCGGCCTTCGCCTGCCTCTTGACCGGCTCCTCGCCGTGCGTCGCGGCGACGGGCTGGGCCACCTGCTTGCGCTCGGCGGGCTTTTGCGTGATGACGGTGAAGTAGAGCCGCTTCAAGGTGTCCTCCTGGATCATGCGGATCATTTCCTCGAACATCTCGTAGCCCTCGAACTTGTACTCGACGACCGGGTCGCGCTGCGCGATCGCGCGAAGGCCGATGCCGTCGCGGAGCTCCGTCATCGCGTCGATGTGGTCCATCCAGTGCCGATCGACCGCGCCGAGCAGCGCGACGCGCTCGAACTCGCGCATGTCGAGCTTGTTCTCCTCCCACATCTTTTCGCGGAGCCGATAGATGTCCTGCGCGCGGCGGTCGAGCGCCTCGGAGAACTCCTTCCTGAGCCGCTGCTTCAGGCCGTTGAACACCTCGCGGACGCCGCCGCGGTCGATGCAGATGTGCTCGAGGTGCTCCGAGAGCCCGTCGATGTCCCAGTGGTCGGGCTGCGCCTCGTCCGGCGCGTGGCGGGCGACGGACTCCTCGATGAGCGTCTTGCGCATGTCCTGTATGCGCGCGCGCATGTCTCCGCCCTCGAGCACCTCGCGGCGCTGCGCGTAGATCAATTCGCGCTGCTGGTTCATCACGTCGTCGTACTCGAGCACGTGGCGGCGGATGTCGAAGTTGCGGCTCTCGACGCGCTTCTGCGCGTTCTCGATCTGCTTCGACACGATGCCGAACTCGATCGCCTCCTCGCCGCCCTTCGAGAGCCTCTCGAGCATCGGCCGGAACCGGTCGGAGCCGAACAGCCGCATCAGGTCGTCCTCGAACGAGATGAAGAACTGGCTGCTGCCGGGGTCGCCCTGCCGCCCCGCGCGGCCGCGGAGCTGGTTGTCGATGCGCCGCGCTTCGTGGCGCTCGGTGCCGATGATGTGGAGGCCGCCCAATTTCACGACCTCGTCGTGGCCGGCCTCCGTCTCGACGGAGAACTTCTTCAACAACTCGCGGAACACCTTGCGTGCCTCGAGCACCGCCTCGGGCACGTTCTCGTTGAAGCCGATGGCCTCCTCGATGACCTCCTCCTCGTGGCCCGCCTGCCTCATCTGCCGGCGCGCCATGAACTCGGCGTTGCCGCCGAGCAAAATGTCGGTGCCGCGGCCGGCCATGTTCGTCGAGATCGTGACCGAGCCCTTCTTGCCGGCCTGCGCGACGATTTCCGCTTCCTTTTCGTGGTATTTCGCGTTCAGGACGACGTGCGGTATGCCGCGGCGCTCGAGCAGCTTCGACACGTACTCGCTCTTCTCGACCGACACCGTGCCCACGAGCACCGGCTGCCCGGTCTGGTGGCGCTTGACGATCTCCTCGACGACCGCGTCGAACTTCGCGCGCTGCGTGATGAACACCGCGTCGTTCAGGTCCTCGCGGATCATCGGCTTGTTCGTCGGGATCGTCACGACGTCGAGCTTGTAGATGCCCTGAAACTCCTCCTCCTCGGTCTTGGCGGTGCCCGTCATGCCGGCGAGCTTCTTGTACATGCGGAAGTAGTTCTGGAACGTGATCGTCGCGAGCGTCCGGTTCTCGCGCTCGACCTTGACGCCCTCCTTCGCCTCGATCGCCTGATGGAGCCCGTCGGAGTAGCGCCGGCCGATCATCAGCCGCCCGGTGAACTCGTCGACGATGATGACCTGCCCGTCCTTCACCACATAGTCGACGTCGCGCTTCATCAGCACGTTCGCGCGCAGCGCCGCCAGTATGTGGTGGTAGAGCTCCTGGTTGTCCGGGTCGGTCAGGTTCTCGACGTCGAAATACTGTTCGGCCTTGCGGACGCCCTCCTCGGTCAGCGTGATCGCCTTTTCCTTCTCCTCGCGCACGAAGTCCCTGTCCTCGCCCTCGCGCAGGCGCTCAACGAACTGGTTCGCGCGCGCGTACATGTCGGTCGACTTCTCGCCGCGGCCGGAGATGATGAGCGGCGTCCTCGCCTCGTCGATCAGGATCGAGTCGACCTCGTCGACGATCGCGAAGTTGAGCCTGCGCTGCACCATGCGCTCCTTGTAGGTGACCATGTTGTCGCGCAGGTAGTCGAAGCCGAACTCGTTGTTCGTGCCGTAGGTGATGTCGCAGTTGTAGGAGACCTGCCGCACGTTGGGCTCCATGTCGTGCTCGATCAGGCCGACCGTGAGCCCTAAGAAGCGGTAGACCTTTCCCATCCACTCCGAGTGGAAGCGCGCGAGGTACTCGTTGACGGTGACGATGTGCACGCCGTCCCCGGGAAGCGCGTTCAGATATGCCGGAAGCGCCGCGGTCAGCGTCTTTCCCTCGCCGGTTCGCATCTCGGCGATGCGGCCCTGGTGCAGGACGATCGCGCCGATCAGCTGCGTGTCGAACGGGCGCTGGCCGATCGTCCGGACGGACGCCTCGCGAACCAGCGCGTACGCCTCCGGGAGCAGATTGTCGAGGCTCTCGCCGCCGACCGCGCGCTCCTTCAATTTGTCGGTGTACGCGCGCATCTCGGCGTCGGTGAGCTTCTGCATCTTCGGCTCGAGCGCGTTGATGACCTCCACGGTCTTGCGCAGGCGCTTGATCTCCGCCTCGTTCGAGCCGGACAGCATCTTCTTGATAAACTCCAACATGTGTGCCTCCGTCTGTCCACGTGTGTCCAATTGACTTATTATACCACGGCGCGCCGATTGCAACAAGGGGATCGCGAAAAAGCTACGGGGCAATCGCTTGCGAAAACCCCGGGAGGGTTGGAGGGCCGCAGCCCTCCATGTTCCATCATTTGTGCCGGCTTTGCCGGTGCAAATGGATTCGTCCAAAGGGCGAGCTTGCCCGCCCGACGACGAATCGGTTCATGCAGCCGGATTTCGCCCGGAATTTTCGTGAGAAAATTCCGGAATCCGGTTTCCCGTCTCCCCGCAATCGCTTATGACGAAGTCATAAACGATTGCCCCGGAAAAAGCTACGGGATGGCCTCCGTGTCGCCCAGCCCGTGCAGCACGCGGCCCGCGTCGAAGCGCAGCCGTTCGAAGAGCTTCAGCTTCTTGCGGAAGCGGCGGTACGCGCGGAGCCCCGTCTCGAGGTCGGCGGCGGAAAGGCCCCTCCTCGCGTAGCGGGAGAGCGCGACGAACCTCGAGAACTCCTCGAAGTCGGGGTTCGCGAAGTTGCCCGCGCACGCGCGCTTCGCGAACGCCTCCGGCTCCTCGCCGCCGAGCGGCGCCTGCCCGGCCTTCGAAAGCAATGTCAGCAAGGCGCGGTAGATCACGAGCCCGGCGGCGTTCAGGTCGCCCGCCTTGCCCGCGGCGACCGCGGGATCGGTCTTGCGGAGCCGCCTTCGCGCCCAGAGCACCGCCAAGGCGACGAGCGCGAGGAACAGCAATATGCCCAGCGCGATCCACACCCACGCGCGGTTCGATTCCGGCTCCTTCGGCTCGGGTTCTTCCTGTTCGGGAGAGTCCGGGGAATCCGGCGGGGGCGTCGCCTCCGGCTCCGCGAACGGGTCGCCCTGCGGCGTCGGGCTCGGCGTCGGGTCGGCAAAAGGATCGGGGTTCGGGGTCGGCGTCGACTCGGGCGAGTCCGGGGGCAAGGTCGACTCGCCCTCGGGCGGCGGAAGGCCGGTCTCGTCGTCGTCGGTCGCGCGGTCGCCGGTGCCGGCCTGTTCCTCGCCGCCGGTGTGCTCCTCCGCCGCGGCGGTCGGGTCGAACGACACCCAGCCGACGCCGTTGAAGCAGACCTCGACCCACGCGTGCGCGTCCTCGCCGGTCAGGACGACCCCTCGGCCGCTCGCGGGCACGCTGTAGCCCTCGACGTAGCGCGCCGGGAGCCCGGCCGCGCGGCAGAGCACGGCCATGCCGGTCGCGAAGTAGCTGCAATAGCCCTCGCGGGAGTCGAGCAGGAAGTAGGACGCGAAGTCGCGGCCCTCGGGCGGGTAGTCGACGTCCAATTCGTAGCGGCAGTTCTCCGCGAGCCAGCGGCGGATGGCGACCGCCTTCTCGCAGTCGTTCGAGAGCCCCGCGGTGATCTGCTCCGCGAGCGCAAAGACGCCCGACTCGACGCCCGGGGGGAGCGCGAGCGCCGTGTCCATCGCCTCGTAATAGCCCTCGTCCTCGGAACCGGCGAGCGCGCCGACGAGCGTTATGAGCGCATTTTCGTCCGAGGGCACGCGCGCGGACAACGTGTAGCGGTCGCCCGGCTCGACCTCTCGCGACAGGAACACCTCGCCGATGGAGTTGTAGTAGACGGCATTTTCGATCGACATCGAGAAATCGCTGAGCCTGTGCGGTACGAACAGCGTGCTCGTGCCGTTTTTGAGCATCTTTATCTCCGCCGAGACCTCGGAAAACGCGCCGGGCGCGCCGGAGACCGCGTCGGACTCGAAGATGTCCGCGCGCGCGCCGCGGCGGGTGAAGTCGTAGTAGAGGTAGCGCGCCTTCTCGCCGGAATCGACCCACGAATAGCCCGTGTAGTCGCGCCGGATCGTCCCGCGCAGCAGCATGCGCGCGTTCGCGGAAACCTCCATGACCGGCGTCGCGTCCGGGTTCGCGGGGCCGCCGAGCTTCGCGGTCGCGACGTCGTTCATCAGCGCCGCGTGGTCGTAGCCCTCCTCCTGGATCGAGAATGCGACGCGCTCCTGCGTGAAGTGGAAGTAGTCCTCAAACGCGTTTTGCAGCGCGTTCGCGGCGTCCTCGAGCGGCTTCCATGTGACCCTCCCGGCCGGAACGAGCAGAAGCGCGATCAGCACCGCGATTGCCGAGGGCACGAGCGCGCGCGCAAAACCCCGCTCGTAGCGGTCGGCCTCGGACGTGTGCGCGAACGCCGCCGATAAAGCGATCAGCGCCGGCGCCGCCAAGAGCATGTTCGCTTCGCCGCCCGCGGCGCTCGCGCCGATCAAGGCGGTCAAGGAGATCAGCGCCGCGAAGAACACGCCGCCGCGGTTTCGGACGAGCCCGAAGAACAATATGCCGAACAATACGCCAAGAAACATCGCCGCCGCCGCGCCATGGGGCGCGAGCACCGCCCAGTCGCCGACCGACGCGAACTCGCGCAGAGCCGAAAACAGCTCGCGTATGCCGAACGCGCCGCCGAGCGCCGCGAGGCCGAACAGCGCGAGCAGCGCCGCCCCGCCCGCGATCGCCCCGGCGGCGCCGAGCCCGCCGAGCGCGAGCAGCAGCGCCACGAGCGCCGCCCACAGGTACGCGCTCGGCCACGGCGCGCCCATCGAGAACGCGCCGAGCAGCGTGTTCGCCACGCTTCCGGAGAGCAGGGCCGCGATCAGCGCCGTGCTCAGAAGGCGAAGGAGTTTCTGCGATCTTGTCATCGGGTTCCTCTAAGGCTCGCTCCAAGGGTTCAGGAGCGACGCCTCCACACTCTCCATCTTCAGCCGCTCGACCATCTCGAGCGACTGGCTGTTCTGGCTGTCGGTCACCCACGCGAGCTTCACGCGCACGCCCGAGCGGGAGATCTTGAGCGCCATGTCCGCGACGCGCGTCGTCAGCTTCGGCGTGACGAGCACGCAGCCGCCGGTGCGGGTCGAGCGCCTGAGCATCTGCAACTGCACCTGCTCGTAGGGATAGGGGCTGTCGAATTTCACGCGCATCAGCGCATCGGAAAACATCGAGAAGTCCTGCGGAAACTGGCCGTTGACCTCGCTGGGCCTCGCGGACAAAAGCGGCATTCGCACCGGATACCCGGCTTCCAGCTGCGCCTTCGCCTGCGAGAGGCACGCCTCGCACACCGCGTCCTCCATCGAGAGCGCCTGGTCCGGAAGCGCCGCGATCTCGGAGAGGTCCGGAACGATCAGGGTGTCCGGGCGCGACGACTCCTCGTAGGTGCGCACCATGATCTCGCGCTTTCGCATCGTCAGCTTCCAGTGCACCTTCTTGATGACGTCGCCCTCCTGCCACTTGCGCACGTCCGAAGGAGACGCCGCGTCCTCGGTCGCGCGGCTGCGAAGCTCCGGGCCCGAGTCGCTCGCCTTCAATTCCATCGCGGCGACCGGGTACGTCTTCGGCGACACGTCGACGCGCAAAAGCTTCATGCCGCTTTTCTTCGACAGCGAGAACAGGCCGAACATGTCCCGCGCGCACAGGCGCGAGATGCCGACCTCGTAGCTGCCGCGGTGCGGGCAGCGCACCATGTAGCGGAAGGTCTTCGTCTTGAACGGCGGCGTCGACACGCTGATCTCCTGCTGCGCGGAGAACGCCGAGGGGACGTTCAACTGTATGCGGACCGACGACACCGGCAAAAGCGACGTGTGCCTGACGGTGAATATCGTCATCAGCGCCTCGCCGCGCTCGACGCGGGGGCGCACGCCCTTCATCTCGATCTTGACGGTCAGGAGCGCCCAGAGCACCGACGCGAGCGAGACGAGCATCAGAAGCAGCAGCGTGAAAAACAGCAGGTAGTAGATCTGCCCGCCGGTCGCGAGCCCGGTCGCGAGGAGCGCCGCCGCCGCGATCAGCGCGAGCGCGAGCCGCGAGGTCATCTCGCCTTGACCGGCACCTGCACGGAGCCGATCACGTTCGAAAGCACGCGCTCCGCGGTCATGTTGCGCATGCGCGCCTCGGGGCTCAGGACCAGCCTGTGCGCGAGCACCGGCTCCGCCATCGACTGCACGTCGTCCGGCGACACGTAGTCGCGCCCGAGCATCAGCGCGCGCGCCTGCGAGGCCCGGAGCAGCGAGATCGCCGCGCGGGTCGAGACGCCCAGCTGCAGCGCGCCGTTCTTGCGCGAGGCCGCCGCGATGTTCGAGACGTACGCGCGCACCTCGCGCGAGGTGTAAACGGTGTCGACCTGCTGCTGGAGCTTTAAGATGTCCGAGGACGAGCAGATGGGCTTCAAGTCCTCCATCGGCTTTAAGCCGGTGGTGTGCCGCTCGAGTATGTCGATCTCCTCCTCGGCGGTCGGGTAGCCGATCGATATGCGCATGAAGAAGCGGTCGAGCTGCGCCTCCGGCAGCGGATAGGTGCCGACGAAGTCGACCGGATTCTGCGTCGCCAAGACGATGAAGGGGCTCGGCATCCGGTAGGTCGTGCCGTCGACGGTCACCTGCCCCTCCTCCATGACCTCGAGCAGGCTCGACTGCGTCTTCGGGGACGTGCGGTTGATCTCGTCCGCGAGCACGATCTGGCTCATGACGAGCCCCGGCCGGTACTCGAGCTCGCCGGTCTTGAAGTTGACGATCGAAAAGCCGGTGATGTCGCTGGGCGTGATGTCCGGCGTGAACTGTATGCGCTTGAACGAGCAGTCCAGCGACTTCGCCAGCGCCGAGGCCAGCGTCGTCTTCCCGACGCCCGGCACGTCCTCGATCAAGACATGCCCCCGGCACAGAAGCGCGATCATCATCAGCTCCACCGCGTCCTGCTTGCCGACGATGACCTTCCCGACGTTGTTTACCAGCAACTGCGCAAATCGCTGCGTGACCTGCATAAAACTTCTCCTAATGTATATTTCCGCCTGCTGTTGGACGGAGCGCGCACCCGGGCGGTTCCCTCCGACGATAGTATACAAATTTGCGGCGCGCATGACAAGGAAAACTGTTCAAATGCGCCGGATTGTGCTACAATATTCAAAGGAAGGTCACAATTCGGAGGACGGACGCGTGGAAATCCTTCACTTTTTCGAGGTGGACTCGACGAACGCGCGCGCGAAGGCGCTGGCGCTTCAGGGGCACGCGGAGTGCGTGGTCGTCGCCGGCCGCCAGACGGCGGGGCGCGGCAGGCTCGACCGGTCCTGGGATTCGCCCGCCGGGGAGGGGCTTTGGACGACGCAGCTGTTGAGGCCCCGCGCGCTCCCGGCGGAAAATGCGGGCGGCGCGGTGTTCGTCGCGGGGCTTGCGATGGCCGAGGCGCTCTCGGACTTTGCCGAGGTCAGGGTCAAGTGGCCGAACGACCTCGTCCTCAACGGCAAAAAGCTCTCGGGCATGCTCGCGGAGGCGGGGTTCGAGGGCGGCGTGTGCTCCTGGCTCGCGCTTGGCGTCGGCGTGAACCTCCTGCAGGCGTCGTTCCCGCCGGAGCTTCCCTCGGCGACGTCGCTGTTTCTCGAGACCGGCGCGCGCGTGACGCCGATGGAATTGCTCCACCGGTACCTCGACCGCTTCGCGCCGTGGTACAAAATCTGGCTGCGCGACGGCCTTTCCCCGGTTCTCGAGGCGATCCGGCCGCTGTCCGCGACGCTCGGCCGGCGCGTGCGGATCGGGACGCGCGAGGGCGAGGCGGTCGGCTTCCGCGGGGACGGCGCGTTGCTTATCCGCGAGGGCGATCAGGTCACGGCGCTCGTCGCCGGCGACGTGTCGGTGCGCGGGCTGTACGGCTACGTTTAGGAGGTGCGTCATGCGCTTTTTGCTGACCCCCGAGCAGATGTCCGACATGGAGCGACGGTTTTTCGAGGCGACCGGCACGGAGTCGATCGAGCTGATGGAGCGCGCGGCCTCGGAGGTCGCGAAGGTCCTCGCCGAGCGGTTCGGCAGCGACAAAAAAATCTTCTTCGCGTGCGGCCCGGGCGGAAACGGCGGC
>MWAC01000067.1 GCA_002068815.1 Firmicutes bacterium ADurb.Bin467
CACCGACGGCGAGTGGAACTCGCCGGACGAGCTTTTGAAGGCCGCGCGCGATTCCGTCGCGGCGGCGGAGCTGGAGGCGAATTCGAAGATACGGGAGATCTACGTCGGCGTCCCCGGCGAGTTTGTGCACGTATCGACCGGCGAGGCCGAGGTCCAACTCGAGGCGCCCGGCGAGATCACCGAGGAGAACATCAACCGCGTGCAGGACGCCGCGGCGGAGGCGCTCAAGATCGCCGAGCTCGGCGGCTACGTGATGCACCGCTCGCCCGCGTGGTTCACGGTCGACGACGGCAAGAAGACGATGATGCCGCTCGGCGCGCACGGCGAAAAGATACGCGCGGCGGTGTCGTTCGTCGTCGCGGACCCGCAGTTTGTCGAGGACGTAAAGGAACTGCTCGGCGCGATGGGCATCACCATTTTGGGCTTTTTGTCGCCGTCGCTCGGCGAGAGCCTGCTGCTCCTCTCGCTCGAGGAGCGCGACCGGATCGCGCTTCTCATCGACGTCGGATACCTGAACACCGAAATCTCCGTCGTCGAGGGCGACGCGATCACCTACCACGCGATGCTTCCGATGGGCGGCGGCCAGATCACCGCCGAAATCTGCGAGGAATTGCGCATACCCATGCGCGCGGCGGAGCAGATTAAGCGCAGCTATGTATTCAACCCCGACGAGTTCGATCAGGACGCCTATTCCGAGGTGTACGACGAAAGAGGTGAGAGGCTTTCATTCCCGCGCGACTACGTCCAGCGCCCGGTGGAAAAGAGCGTGGACGAGCTGTCGGACATGATCGACCTGACGCTCAAAAACGACGCGGCCAACTTCTTGGGTCCGCGCTCGCAGGTGTTCCTGACAGGCGGCGGCATCGCCTTGATGCGCGGCGGCCGGGAGTACCTTGCGGCGAAGATCGGGCGCCCGGTCAAGGTGCCGGTCGCGAAGTCCGCGAAGATGAACAGCCCCGTGTACGCAAGCGCGCTGGGCCTCGTCGATCTGATTTTTGATTCCATTGAACAGCAGGGCCCCAAGGAGTGCGGCGGAATCAAGAAGCTCAAGGGTTGGTTCAAATGAGGATAGAAGTACAAATTATGCGAACGAGGGGGATGCCTTGTGCTCGAGTTTGAAATGGAGACGAACAACTTCGCGTCAATCAAGGTCATCGGCGTGGGCGGTGCCGGAACGAACGCGGTCAACCGCATGGTGGATTCCGGCCTGCAGGGCGTTGATTTCATCGCGATCAATACCGATAAGCAGGCGCTGTCGATGAGCAAGGCGTCCACAAGGATCCAGATCGGCGAAAAGCTGACCAAGGGCTTGGGCGCCGGCGCGAACCCCGACGTCGGCAAGCATGCCGCCGAGGAGAGCAAGGAGGAGATCGGCAACATCGTCAAGGGCTCCGACCTCGTGTTCGTGACCTGCGGCATGGGCGGCGGCACCGGGACCGGCGCGGCGCCCGTGATCGCGCAGCTCGCGCGCGACATGGGGATATTGACGATCGGCGTCGTCTCGAAGCCGTTCCTGTTCGAGGGCAGGCAGCGCATGAAGAACGCGGAGGCCGGCATCGAGAGGCTGAAGGCGAACGTCGACACGCTGGTCGTCGTCCCGAACGACAGGCTCCTGTCCGTCGTCACGAAGGGGACGACGATGACCGAGGCGTTCCGCATCGCCGACGATACGCTCCGACAGGGCATCCAGGGCATCTCCGACCTGATCGCCGTGCCGAACCTGATCAACCTCGACTTTGCGGACGTGCGCACCGTCATGGAGGCGCGCGGGCTCGCGCACATGGGCATCGGCATCGGCCGGGGCGAGAACCGCATGGTCGACGCGGCGAAGCAGGCGGTCGCAAGCCCGATGCTCGAGACGTCGATCAACGGCGCGCGCGCGGTCTTGATCAACATCACCGGCGGCCCCGACACCTCGATCATCGACATCAACGAGGCGGCGCAGCTGATCACGCAGGCGGCCGACCCCGAGGCCAACATCATCTTCGGCGCGGGCATCGACGAGGAGCTCGACGACGAGGTGCGCATCACCGTCATCGCGACGGGCTTCGAGCGCAACCCGTTCCCGGCGAAGGCCGAGCGAGAGGCGGCGCCCGTCGAGGAGGCGCCCGTCCGCCGCGAGCGCATCGTGGAGCTCCACGACGAAGAGGACGCGCCGGTTTCCCCGATCTTCGAGCGCAGGCCGCAGCCGCCGCGCGACCGTCCCCCGCAGCGCCGCGACGACCCGAGGGACCGCCGGGCCCCCCAGCCGCCGCCGCCGAAGCCGCGCCCGCGCGTCTACCAGGACGGCGAGCACGACGACAACCGCACCCGCCGCGGCTTCATCCCGGACACGCCGAGCTTTTTGAAGCGCAAGGACAAGTGAAGACATACGGAAAAGGCCTCCGCGCGAGCGGAGGCCTGGTTTTATGGACTTACGAGACGATCCTTCTCGCCTCCAGATAGTACCGCTTGTCCCTCGCGTGGCCCATCGAGAAGGTCTTTCGGGGCAGCACGCCGTATTTGCGGATGTAGGGGAACAGCTCCGCCTTGTCGAACGCGCGCGGCATGAAGCCGACGGTGTTCTCCCTGCAGGCGAGCGAAAGCAGCGATTCGTCGCCGTGGATGTAGTCGATCTCCGCCTCCGGGCGGCGCTTGAGGAACCCGTCGAGGAAGTCCTGCAGCGGGCGGATCGGGTGGCCGTCGCACGAGAAGCCGAGCACACGATCCCCGAACGCGATTCGGACATCCTCGCCCCCGTCCCGGAACGCGCCGGACGCGCGCCACTCGGCGAGCACGGCCTCCGGGTCGGCGTTGAACAGCGCGCGGTGGATCGGCTCGAACACGAGCGCGGGACAGTGCAGGTTCACGAGCTCGACGAGCGCCCAGCGCGCCGGGTGCGACTCGAGCTCGGCGGAGGAGAGGGTTTCGCGGAGGCTTGCCCAGCACTGCTTCGCGGCCGCGAGCGAGTGGTTTCCGTCGCCGACGGCGAACAGCAGCCCGCCGGCGCGCTCCGCGAGCCGCGCAACCGCGTCGAACACGCGCCGCGCTCGGCCGTCCTCGAGCGCCCAGCCGCGGATGTGCCCGCCGCCGAGCATCAAGTCGAAGTCGTAGAGAAGGCGCCCGGGGTCGGAGAGCGCCGGCTCGATGACCGAGCACTCCGGGTCGTCGATCAGCATCATCACGTGCGGGCACTCGAGCGGCGCCTCCGAGCGGATCTCCGCGCGCGGCGGCACGCGCTCGGGCACGGTCCCCTCGGTCGCGCGGATCAGGCTCTCGGAGCCCTTCGAAAAGTCGTATTTCTCGAGGTCTACGCAGGCGAGCAATCCCTGGCGGAGCCCGGCGGACGTCCCGCGCTCGACGAGCACGAAGCCCTCGGGAACCTCGGCAGCAAGCGCGGAGCCCAGGTATTCGCGCATCGAAGCGTGTATGCCCGGCACGCGCGCGGAACGCTCGTTCAGGTAGATTTCGGGCAGCGTGATCCAGAGCGCCGAGGGGACGCCCTTCGCGGTCATCTCGGCCTCGGCCCAGTATGAAGGCTCCGCGGTGAACTGGTCGCAGGCGACGACCGCCCATTTTTCGAGGCTCAGGCCCTGTTTCGGCAAGAGGATTTCAGCGGTCGAAAGCGCGATGTCGGTGTTTTTCATATGTGTCCCTCCATCAATGAGAAATCCCCCGCGAGCGGGGGACTCCCGTGAAGTGTTTTACGGCAATATCAGCCGGACGCGGTAGGTCGTATCGAGCGAGCGCATCTTCTCGACGAGGGCGTCGCTGGGCGTGCTATCGAACTCGAGCACCGTGTAGGCGTACGCGCCGCGCGAGCGGTTGATCATGTTGTCGATGTTGAGCCCCTCGTCCGAGATCAGATGCGTGACCGAGCCGATGACGTTCGGCACGTTTTTGTGCAGCAGCGTCAGCCGCGGCCCGGCCGGGCGGGAGAGCGGGCAGTCCGGGTAGTTGACGGAGTTCACGATCGAGCCGTAGCGCAGGTATTCGTCCATCTGCTTTGCGACCATGCGCACGCAGTTGTCCTCGCTCTCCGGCGTCGAGGCGCCAAGGTGCGGTATGCAGATGACGCCGGTCGCGCCGATCAATTCGTCCGACGGGAAGTCGGTCACGTACGCGCGCAGGAGCCCGGTCGAGAGCGCGCCCTTGACCGCCTGCGTCGAGACGAGTCCGCCGCGCGAGAAGTTCAGAAGCGCCGCCGTCGGCTTCATCTTCGAAAGCGCCGCCGCGTCGATCATGTTGCGCGTCATGTCCATCAGCGGCACGTGCAGCGAGATGTAGTCGCTGTTTTTGAGCACCTCGTCGATGTCGAGGCTGTGCGAGACCGAGCGCGACAGCCGCCACGCGTGGTCGACCGAGATGTAGGGGTCGTAGCCCAGCACCTTCATGCCGAGCGCGACGCCGGTGTTCGCGACGAGCACGCCGATCTCGCCGAGGCCGATTACGCCCAGCGTCTTTCCCATCAATTCCGGGCCGACGAACTGGCCCTTGCCCTTTTCGACGAGCTTGTCGACCTCGTCGCCCTTGCCGGAGAGCGTCCTGCACCACTCGACGGCCTCGACGACGCGCCGGGAGGCGAGCAGCATACCGGTCAGCGCCATCTCCTTGACCGCGTTCGCGTTCGCGCCGGGCGAGTTGAACACGACGACGCCGCGCTCGGCGAGCCTGTCGACCGGGATGTTGTTGACCCCGGCGCCGGCGCGCGCCACGCAGTGGACGCTCTCGGGGATGTCCATCTCGTGCATGTTCGCGCTGCGCACGATGATCGCGTCCGGGTTCTCCGCGTACGCGTCGAAGGCGTAGCCGCTCATGTCGAGCACCGATTCGTATACCGGGGATATGGCGTTCAGCGTCTTGACTGCGTACATCACTTGCGCCCCATTTCAAAGTTCTTCATGAATTCGACGAGCGCGCGCACGCCCTCGACCGGCATCGCGTTGTAGATGCTCGCGCGCATGCCGCCTGCGGAGCGGTGGCCCTTCAGGTTCGTGAGACCCGCCTTCGCCGCGCCCTTGATGAATTCCGCGTCGGTCGCCTCGTCGCCGGTGCGGAAGGTGACGTTCATGATCGAGCGGCACGCGCGGTCGGCGACGGGCTTGAACAGCGCGCTCTCGTCGAGATAGTCGTACAGGAGATTCGCCTTCATGCGGTTGACCTCGGCGATGCCCTCGACGCCGCCGACGCCCTTGAGCCACTTGAGGCAGAGTCCCGCCATGTAGACCGCGTAGGTCGGCGGGGTGTTCAGCATGCTGCCCGCCTCGTCCATCACCTTGTAGTCGAAGATGTTCGGCGTGATCTTCATCGCGCGGCCGATCAGGTCGCGGCGGACGATCACGAGCGCGAAGCCCGCCGGGCCGATGTTCTTCTGCGCGCCGGCGAAGATCAGAGCGAACTTCCCGACGTCGTACGGCTCGGACAGTATGTTCGACGACATGTCCGCGACGAGCGGCACATTTCCGGTCTCGGGGAGCTCCGGGTACTTCGTGCCGTAGATCGTGTTGTTCGTCGTGATGTAAAAGTAGTCGGCGTTCGGGTCGAACTTCGACGCCTCGAGCGTCGGTATGCGCACATAGCCCTCGTCCCGGGAGGAGGCGACGCAGTTCGCTGTGCCGTACTTCCTCGCCTCGACCATCGCGCCGTGCGCGAACACGCCGCTGTCGACGTAGTCGGCCCTGCCGGAGCCGGTCATCAGGTTCATCGGGATGCCCGCGAACTGGCCGGTCGCGCCGCCCTGTATGAACAGCACCGCATAGCTCTGGGGGACGCCCATGAGCTCCCGCACCAGCGCCTCGGTGCCGTCGAAGATGTCCTGATAGGCCTTCGAGCGGTGGCTCATCTCCATGACGGACATGCCCGTGTCGCCGTAGCAGAGCATTTCCCGCGCGGCGGTCGCGAGGGCTTCCTCCGGCATGACCGCCGGACCGGCAGCGAAATTGTATACGCGTTGCATAAACTGCCTCCTTTTTTGAGCTCGTTCCCAAGATTATACTGTCTATGGGCGAACAAAGCAAGCGGATTTTGATAAATCGTTCCTTTAAATTCGCGTGTAGCGGACAAGTGTTTTCACAATACGGACGACTCCGGCAGTTTTGTATCCTCCCGGCGGGCAGCGAGCACGTCCTCCTCCGAGATTTCGAGAAGCATCTCCCGGCTGACGCTCTTGGCGCACGCAAGGCGGTTCGCCTGCTGCACGAGCACGCGCTCGAAGATGTTGCGCACGCCGCGCGCGTTTCCGAACGAGATGGACGAGGTGTTCGAAGCCTCGATGTAGTCGCGCACGGCCGCGCGCGCATTGTCGGTCAGCAGAAACTGGCCCTTTTTGAGCTGGAGCTCGAAGATTTTAAGCATCTCGTCGACCGTGTAGTCGTCGAAGTGCAGATAGCGGTTGAAGCGCGACGAGAGCCCGGGGTTCGACTCGACGAACTCCTGCATCAGCCCGTCGTAGCCGGCGACGATGACGACGAGGTCGTCCCGGTTGTCCTCCATGAGCTTGAGCAGCGTCTCGATGGCCTCGCCCCCGTAGTCGCTCTCGGACTTGCCGGTCAAGGCGTACGCCTCGTCGATGAACAGCACGCCGCCGAGCGCCTTTTTGACGGCCTCCGCGGTCTTGACGGCGGTCTGGCCGATGTAGCCGGCGACGAGCCCGGAGCGGTCTACCTCGACGAGGTGCCCCTTCGACAATATGCCGAGCGACCGGTACACGCGCGCCATGAGCCTCGCGATCGTCGTCTTTCCGGTGCCGGGGTTGCCGGAGAACACCATGTGCAGGCTCATCTCGACGTTCGGGAGGCCGTGTTCCTTGCGCAGCGCGTACACGCGCGCGAGGTTGATCAGGTTGTGCACCTCTTTTTTGACGCCCTCGAGCCCGACGAGTCGGTCGAGCTCCGATTCGATGTCCTCGATCTTCTCCGCAGGCTGTTCCTGCGCTTCGGACTTCGGCTCTTCCTTTGATTCCTGCTTTTCCGCGGGCGCGCCCCAGAAGTCGTCCTTGATCCTGCGGAGGTTGTTGTTGACGAGCGTGCCGATCGTCTCGAGCTGCTGCCGGATCAGTTCGTCGCGGTTGTCCATGCGTATCCTCCTTGCCCAAAGAACCCATATGTGCTATATTCTTACCGGAAAAACGCGAGGGAGTGCGCAATATGAGCGAATGTCCGAACAAAAGGCCCTGTGCCTGCGCGTATCCCGGCTGCACAAGGCACGGAAAGTGCTGCGAGTGCATCGCCTACCACGGCAGGATGGGCGAGGTGCCCGGCTGCCTGTTCACGAAGACCGGCGAGGCAAAGCGGGACCGGAGCCTCGAGGCGCGGCCGCGACCGCGGGCGGCCGTAGACGAAAGGGGGACCGGGGTTCCGGTCCCTCACTTGGCGATTCCCTTTCGGACATAGCGAAGCGCGCGGCGCAGGATTCTGCGGTCGTGCTCGTAGGTCAGCCGCTCGAAGGCCTGGTCGACGTCCACCCACTCGGCGACCGCGACCTCGCCCTGCTGCGCGACCGGTTCCTGATCGCCCGCGATCCCGACGAAGAACACGACGAGCTTTTCGACGTCCGGCCTCGCCATGTAGCGGTTTTCGGCGCGGAAGCGCATGTCCACGCTGACGCGGATGCCCGTCTCCTCGAGCACCTCGCGCTCCGCCGTCTGCCGCTCGTTTTCCCCCGGCTCGACATGTCCCTTCGGGAACGAGATGTGGTGGCCGCGCTCGTGGCGGATCAACAGCACATGCCACGTCTCCCCGATCTGCCGGAACACGACGGCCCCGCAGGATTTCTCATAGCGCATGGGTACAGCCCCTTTGTACGTATTGATCCCTATTATACCGCATAAATGTAAACTTGTAACGGACCGATGCAAAAAAATGTTCCGGGAAGGGAACCCGGCCGGGGAGAGGGACGCCCCCTGCGTTTCTCGGCGAAGCGCCCCGCTCCTGCCGAAAACCCGGCGGGAGCGGGGCGCCTCGCGGTCCGTATGTATTTTTATGCGCCGCGCGGGGCGCCGTTACTTTCCCTCCAGGCCCTTGAAGAAC
>MWAC01000068.1 GCA_002068815.1 Firmicutes bacterium ADurb.Bin467
TCAACCCGATTGTGTCTTGGCCGCTGACGGTCCATCCAAGGTAAAGGGTAAAACCTGACCCCTTTTGCATCCTCTCGCTCTTGCCTCCAGCCTTTCGCCTCTCGCCTCAATCTCTCCCTTGCCTGCATCGGACCCGCCGTTACGCTGCCCGGCCGTGAACGCCGCCACCCCGGTCTCCGCGGCCGAAGCCCAAGCGCAACCCGGCTGTGCCGGGGCTAGGCATCGTTCCGAACACCTAAACTAGGCCCACAAGATGACTCCCCGAGAAATACTAGAGCGTTTGATTGGGCTCCTCACTGAGAAGGTTTCCGCAGAACGGACGATCGCTCTCTTGTTCTTCGTCGCTTTGTTGGGCGGCGCAGTCGGGATCTATGAGAGCTACACCGGGGCATTCAGGCTATCCCGGTTGAGTCGAGCTACTGAGCTCATCGCGAAGCTCGAGGAGTTGAAGCGGGAGGCGCCTCAGGAGGCGAAGGATGAATTGGCGCAGGCTCGGGCTCAGGTAAGCCGTGAGCTACTGAAATTTGTTACTCCTTCGGTCATTGGGCTGCATCTCGATCGGGGGTTTGCGAAGGCTGGTGCTACTTTCTTGGTGTGGCTTTTTTTGATCGTTCCCCTGGCTGTTACCAAGCCTCGCATGTCGGTGAAAAATACCATCGCTTGGATGCTCACGTTCTCGTTGCCGTGCTGCATGGGCGCTCTGTTGATCCCTGATTTTCGGTATCTATGGATGGACCTTGTCATATACCCGATAGGTCACGTTCTGATTTTGGGCGTCCTTGCTGTGATGTTCTTCATCTATGTCGCAGCAAGGAGGCCGGATCTTCTGGTTCATTTTAACACCGGAAAAGAGCCGCATGCGGATGCCGAGTCCGGTGAGCCGCGTGCCTGACTACCTACTCCTCCCTTGATCCCATCGGACCCGCCGTGAACCCCGCCACTCCGGTCTCCGCGGCCGAAGCCCAAGTTCAACTCGGCTGTGCCTTGCGCTCTTTTCGAGACGCCCTGTCAAGAGTCGCGACGTGGCTCTTTCAATCCGTCCGCGTGGCCTAGACCCAGCGTGTTGGCGGTGGGCGCCGGATCTGCTCCGGGATCACCAGCGTGCGCGGGTTCATCGTCTGGTCGGCAATCCTTGCCTTCCTCGTCCGTTGCTCCTTCGCCGCCGCCATGAAAGCGCGAAGATGGGCGTCGGTGAATTGTTTGGGCAAATCCTGTGCCCCACGGTAAACGCCGAGCATGATGCCAAGGGCATAGAGCTGTGGAATCTTCTTCTCTTCAGCCATCTTCCGGATCCGCTCCAACTCGGCTTCGCTCAGTGGCGGTCGCAACCCTACCAAGCTGAAAGCCTTCTGAACCGAGAAATGGTCGTCCAACCAGAAGGCATCTTGCATGGCATACGTTCGGAGTTCCAACTACAGATCGCAAGACTTTTGGTTGCAACAATGTAACCTCAGCGCCTGCCCGGTCGGGCGTGGGGCTAGTCGCCGTAACGGTCTTTTTGGCGTTCCTCGAACGCTCGAGTTGCTCCTTCGATAATAGCGGCGAGAGAGATGCAGGAGCATATTATCCGGCGTTGCCCTTCGGCTAGGGCGACTGCTTGCTCGCCTTCCTCGTCGAATCGGAAATGGACACTTGGGTTCTTCTCGAAGAGCTCCTCGAACACTTTCCCGGTTTCGAGGTTCATGATTTGGGTCCTTATGGACTCTTCCGTCAGAGCGGCTTGTTCGTAGCTATGTGCGAAGCGGTTGCGGATAGTCCGTATCGTGTTCAGGTCACGGAAAGCGACGTCATCGATTAGCTCCATCGCGTACGCGATGCGTGTTTTGCCTGCGAATGAACCCAAAGGTCCGTCAGATCGAAATAGTGGGCCAAGAACCTTATCTTCCAGTCCGGGACCTTTGCGCATCACGCTTCGCAACAGCATCTCAAGGTCTTCTTCCAGGATCGAAGCTGCAATCAGCACGAGACCGCGGTCTGACTCTTTGCTGAGCTCTCGCAGGAAGGTGCTCCGACGCTTGGCTAGATCTGCATCGGATTGGGGTAGTTTGCTCTTCATCTTGAGAATCAAGCGCTGAGGTACACAGGCTGGCCGGAGATCTTCAGTGGCTCGCTGGGGCGGACGGAGAGGGCTTGGCCTTCCAGGTCGTGCACGGCGGTGACGTCGGACGGGACGGTGATCGTCGTGGAGGCGAGGGCATAGACGACGGTGGCCTTGTCGAAGTGGAACCAGAGGGCGCCGTTGCGTTGCTCGCGGCTCTGGAACGTGGACGTTCCGACGGTGCGGTGGAAGTGGACGAGGGCGCGCCAGGCGGGGCGGGGGCGGCAGGCTGCGAGTTCGTCGGCGAGGCCGAAGCCGTGGGCGGCGAGGTTCCACCACCACACGCGCTCCGTCATGCCGGAGCAGAGCGCGATGAGCGCGTAGCGGATGAGGTACGCGGCGGCGGTCGCCTCATCGACGTGGAGCGGGCTCTCGATGTAGTCGCGCGGCGTGTAGGCGCCGGCGAGGGGCGAGTATTCGCCGGTGCCGCGCAGCGGCCAATTGGTCTCGGTGACGTAGAACCCGGCTTTGATGCCGTGCGCCTCGGCGACGGCGCGGCCGAGCGCGCATTTTTCGAGGAGGGAGAACTTCCCCTGAAAATTCT
>MWAC01000069.1 GCA_002068815.1 Firmicutes bacterium ADurb.Bin467
CAGTCCGGCGCGACGCCGTCGACGGACAGTATCAGCCGGTCGGCCTTGTAGCGCTTGAGCTGCGCGAGCGCGTCGCTCCCGAACGTGAACAGATAGCGCGCGTTCAGGTCGCCGCCGAGCAATATCACCGTGTGGCCGGAGTTCTGCGACAGCGTCTGCGCGATCGGAATCGAGTTCGTGACGACCTTGAGGTTCGAGAGCGCCGACAGCTCCTGCGCGACGAACAGCGTCGTCGTTCCGGAGTTGATGAACAGCGTCTCGCCGTCGCGCAGGTGCGTGACCGCCGCGCGCGCGATCCGGCGCTTCTCGTCCGCCCTCTCCTGGCTGCGCTCCGAGAGCGACATGTTGTAGTAACCGCCGCGCACCGGCAGCGCGCCGCCGCGTATGCGCTCGAGCTGGCCGCGGCTCTCGAGCTCCATGAGGTCGCTGCGGACGGTGACCTCGGTGATGCCGAACCGCTGCGCGAGCTCGCTGACGAACACGCGCCCCTCGCGCGCGAGCAATTCGAGGATGGCGCTGCGGCGCTCGGTATAATTCAGGTCTTCCTGCATCGTCATTCCTCCGCGGGGTTGAACCCCAGCCGCCGGTTCAGGTCCCGGTACAGGCGGTATTTCCGCTCGTAGACCGCGGCGCCCTCGGCGTCCGGGGGCGTCTCGCCGCGCTCCTCGACGTATTTGGGCATGTCCGAGACGGCGATCTTCCCGAGCGCGAGCGCGCAGTTCAGCGCGCAGCCGAGCGCCGTCGATTCGGATTCCCGAAGCGTCCGCATCGTTCGGTTGCAGATGTTCGCCTTGATCTGAAGCCACAGCGCGCTGTTCGCGCCGCCGCCGAGCGATATGATCGTCTCGGACGAGATGCCTGCGCTCTCGAGCAGCTCCAGATTTTCCCGGAGCAGGAACCCGACGCCCTCCATGATCGCGTGCGCGACGTCGTACGGGGTCGCGTCGAGCGTCAGCCCGTAGATCACGCCGCGCGCGGCGGGGTTGTTGACCGGCGTCAGATACCCGGCGAAGTGCGGCAGCACGATGAGCCCGCTGTCCGGCCGGCCCCGCGAAGCGATCTCGCGGTCGATCCGCGCGTAGTCCGTGCCCGCGGGCAGAAAGCCGTCCCGGAACCACTTCAAGAGCACGCCCGCCGTCGAGCAGTTCGGCAGCGCCATGAACTTGCCCGGCAGCCCGTGGCGCAGCACGAGCATCCTCCCCTTCTCCGGCTCGAACGCGTCGAGCGCCGCGCCGATCGCGAGCACGGTGCCGGTCGTCTCGGTGATCGTGCGGCTGTCGACCGCGCCCGCGCCGATGCCGGACGCGCACTGGTCGAGCAGCCCGTTGACGACCTTGACGCCGTTCGGAAGCCCGAGCGCGCGCCGGGCCTCCGCGCAGAGTCCCCCGACGACGTGCTGCGAATCCGCGAGCTCCGGGAGCTTTTCGCGCCCGATGCCCGCGAGATGGAGTATGCCGTCCTCCCAGTCGAGCGCGCGTATGTTGAAGTATCCGGAGCAGGACTGCGCCGAGTGCTCGGCGACGATTTGCCCGGTGAGCTTGCAGACGATGTATTCCTTGATCAGCAGGAACTTCTCGGCGGCTGCGTACCGCTCCGGCTCGTTTTTGCGCATCCACGGCAATTTCAGAAGCGGCATGACCGGGTCGAGCCCGGTGTTGCCGGTCGCCTCGTAGAGCGCGTCGGTGGGAAGCGCCTTCGAGAGCTCCGGAAGCTCGCTCTCGCCGCGCGTGTCGAGCCAGACGATCGCGCTGCCGAGCTCGCGGCCGTCGCGATCGAGCGCGATCAAGGTCTCCGACTGCCCGGTCACCGAGACGCCCTCGAGCGACTCCCGCCCGCCGAAGCGGTCGAACAGCTCGTTCGCGGCGCTCAGGCACTTCCGCCAGTATTCCTGGGGCGGATGTTCGATGAAGCCCTTCCTCGGATAGGCGTACACCCACTCCCTGCGCGCCTCGCCGATCGGCCAGATCGAGGCGTCGTACAAGACGGCCTTCAGCGCCGTCGTCCCCAGGTCGAACACCAGTATCTTCGCCTCCATCGGCCATCCCTCCGCGCGGCTTTATACAGAGTATACCATCGAGTATACCACCGGCTTTCGAAGATGTCAATACTCCGCTTTCGAAAAAGCAAATATTTTTGACCGTTATCGAATGTGCTATTGACAAATCCGAAAGCGCATGCTATATTTTGGATGAGATGGAGGTGGTGTTCGAACATGACCCGGAAACTTACCGCACCGTTTTTTGAGATCGGACCCAAGGCCTATCTGTACGGGGACGACGCGCTCATGCTCGCGAAGGCGGCGGAGGCTGCGTCGCTCGAGTTCGGCGTATCGGTCATCTTCACGCCGCAGCTGACCGACATCCACCTGATTGCCCAGAACACGAAGCACCTGTTTGTCTGCGCGCAGCACATGGACGCGCTGCGCCCGGGCCGCGGGCAGGGGAGCATCTTGCCGGAGGCGGTCAAGGCCGCGGGCGCAAGCTGCGCGATGCTGAACCACGTCGAGCGCCAGATTCCGCTCGCGGCGCTCAAGGCGACGATACTGCGCGCGCGCGAGGTCGGGCTGATCTCGATCGTCTGCTCGGACTCGATCGCCGAGGCGAGCGCCTGCGCGCAGCTCGGCCCGGACGTCGTCGTCGCGGAGCCGTCGGAATTGATCGGCACCGGCACGACGAGCGACGAGGAATACGTGCGCCTCTCGACCGAGGCGGTCAAGCGCGTGAACCCGAATATCCAGGTATTGCAGGGCGCGGGAATCTCGTCCGCGGCCGACGTCTACCGCGTGATCCGCGCCGGCGCGGACGCGACGGGCTCGTCGAGCGCCGTGTGCAAGGCCCCGGACCCGGAGAAGATGATTCGCGAAATGCTCGCCGCGGCGCGGCAGGCATATGACGAAAGGACGAAGTAGAAAGTAGAAGGAGGAACTCCCATGAAGCTGTACCGCGACACCATCAAGGTCAAGAGCTCCATCAACCACCCCACGTTCCACGATATCACCGTTCGCGTCAAGGAAATCGTGAAGGAATCCGGCATTCAGAACGGCCTCCTGACCGTCTATTCCCACCACACGACCTGCTCGGTCATGACGCAGGAGTGCTCGCACGACAAGACGTTCTGGGACCTCGAGTACCTGCAGCA
Source organism: Firmicutes bacterium ADurb.Bin467 (assembly GCA_002068815.1). Taxonomy (GTDB): domain Bacteria; phylum Bacillota; class Clostridia; order Christensenellales; family Aristaeellaceae; genus Pullichristensenella. Next base: position 3,139 of record MWAC01000069.1, read on the forward strand.
GGACCTCTGCGACGTCATGGAGAACATCGTTCCGAAGTGCCGCACCGAGAACCAGTACCGCCATCCGGGCCCGAAGCACATCGAGTTCGCGCTGAGCCTCGGCCACCGCGGCATCCCGGGCGAGAAGCCGGAGGAGGGCGCGTGGACGAGCCTGAACACCGACGCCCACCTGCGCAGCGTGTTCTTCGGCCGCAGCGAGTCGATCGTCATCGTCGACGGCGAGCCGGACCTCGGCGAGTTCGGCTACGTCTACTTCGTCGACTGGGATCAGCTCCGCGCGCGCGACCGCACCATCCAGGTGCAGATCATGGGAGAATAGGCATGCGGGACGTGTCGATTGCCCGCGCGAAGGAGGCGTTTTTGATCGAGGCCGAGGAGCTCAGGCGCCAGGCGGAGGTCATGGACTTCGGCCAGTTTTCGATGGCGGTCGCGGCGCTTCAAAGGGCCGAGCGCATCGGCGCGAGCGGCTGCGGGCACACCGGCATCGCCTGCCGGCACTTCGCGCACCTGATGTGCTGCATCGAGCGCCCGGCGCGCTTCATCTCCCCCGCCGAGGCCGTGCACGGCGCGACCGGCTTCCTGCAGAAGGGCGACGTGATGCTGCTCGCCTCGCGCGGCGGAAAGACGCAGGAGCTGCTTCCGATCATGGACATCTGCCGCGCGAAGGGCGTCACCTTGATCGCGGTGACGGAGAACCTCGAATCCCCGCTCGCGAAGGGCTCCGACATCGTGCTGCCGATCAGGGTCGAGCGCGAGACGGACCGGTATAACGCGCAGGGCACGTCGAGCTTCGCCGTGACGAACGCGGTGTTCGACGCGCTGCAGGCGGCGCTGATCGAGGAGACCGGCTACAAAAGCGAGCAGTTCGCGCTGATCCACCCCGGCGGGGCGGATCAGCGCGAACTGC
>MWAC01000070.1 GCA_002068815.1 Firmicutes bacterium ADurb.Bin467
GTTCACCGCCTATTCCTACACGGGCCGGTTCGCCTGCGTCTCGGCGGTGTTCGAAAGCGGCGGCGATTACTGCCTGTGGCACGAGGCGATCGTCAACGACGCGGAGGAGGAGGCCGCGACGCTCTACGAGGAATACGTGCTGCTCGGCGAGGGCGAGCCGGGCGAAGGAGAGCCGGGCGAGGACGAGCCGACGCCCACGCCGACGCCCATGCTCCCCGATCAGTACACGGTCAGGCCGACGCGCACGCCCAAGCCCCCGAGCCCCACGCCCGGGCCGACGCGCACGCATACGCCGAACCGCACGCCCAGCCCGACCCCCTCGCACGAGGTGACTCCGCCGCCGCCGACGCCCACCGCGACCTTCCGCTTCAGGACGTACCACGTGATTCCGCTTCCGACGGCCACTCCGAGATTCCAATTCAGGACGTACCACGTGATTCCGCTCGCGACGCCGACGCCCACGGGGCCGTATTGACCAACCGAGAATAGAAGGGCGGCCCCGCACGCGGAGCCGCCCGTTCTGCGGGGCGAAGGATTGGAAGCGCGTCAGACGCGTACGCACGCGAAGTCCATCCTCTCCGCGAACGCCTCGATCTCCCTGGAGAAGTCCCCGACGCCCAGCGCCGTATGGTGGCCGGGCCCCTGCCGGCACCAGTCGTCGAAGAACTCGTGGATGGGCTTTTTAACGCGCACGCGGCAGTTCGGATTGCCGATGTTCAGGATGTCGCCGGAGACGACCTCGCCGACGGTGTAGATCAGCTTGAAGGTCTTCTCGGTCCCAAACTGCGTCAGGTTGAGCAGCGTGCAGGGCCCCTCGGCCATGTTGAAGTCGATGCCCAGCCCCTCGCCGGTCTTTCCGTGGTGCACCGTCAGGTTCTGCAGAACCGGCTTCCCCTTCGCGACGTTGACGTTGCTCGGCCCGTCGTGGCCGACCAAAATGAAGTTCTCGTCGAAGTCGGAGGAGAAGAACTCCAGGAACATGCCGCCCCCGCCCAGGAGGTCGAGTATCTTCATTGCCATCGCGGTCTTGACGTCCCCCTCGGTGACGCCGGGGATGCCCAGCGCCGCCAGCCGCGAGACCGCGAGCGCCGACTGCGCGCGCAGTTCCGTCATGTAGGGCTTCTCCCCCCACCAGTAGAAGCCGAAGGCGTCGATGCCGTGCCTGCGGACGACCTCGTCGAAGGCGACCGCGACCCTGGCGGACTCGTACATGTGCTCGTCCGTCACCGTCTCGTCCACATCGTAGAACTCGCGGAACTGGCGGTACATGTCCCCGACCTGCCCGTCCGTCACGCGCTTCCACGCCTCCTCGATCTCCTCGACCTCGGGCCTCGCGAGCAGCTGCCCCGTCGCCTTGAGCACGCGGTGCTCGTCGGTCGGCATGTCCGTCATGTTCGTATAGGTGTTTCCGATCACACCGAAGCGGCAGCGGGAGAACGCCTTCGCCGCCGCCGTGCCGAGGCAGTCGCGGCGGATCTCCTCCCAGAAGCGCGCTTGCGCAAAGTGCCCGGTGATGACGCGGAACTTCCTGCCGAGCGAGACCAGCGTCCCGGAATACTCCGGCACGCAGCACGCGCCCTCGTGGTGGAGGTAGAGCTCGGTGTCGGCGCTCTTGTAGTCGTACGAGGAATCCTCGTGCGCGTTCAGTATGCGGATCGGCACGTTCATCGCGCGCACCACGGGCACGATCATCGTTCCGGTCGTGTAGCCGAACGGGAAGATCAGCAAGATGTCCGCGTCGCAGGCGGAGAGCAGCTTCGCCGCCTCGACCGCGGACTCATACGTGTCCACGAGCCCGGGGCTTATGACGTCGCCGAATTGCTCGAGCCCGGCGAGCAGCTTTTCGTACATCTTCGTGCCCATCGCCCGGAGGTTTGGAAACTGCCCCCAATAGATCTTGTGGCCGGTGGGGAGAAGCGCGATCCTGGGCCTTACCCTTGGCTGCAACATGGGTGAATCCTCCTCATATGTTATCCCACGGAGGGCCCTCCGCAGAGGGAGGAAGGCGCTGTGGGCGAATCGCCGTCCATGAAGGTTGGCTGCATTTGGGGACCCGCGGGCCGCGTCCGCGGGTCCCCAGATCGGCCGATCGAGGATCAGTAGTCGTAGTCCTCCACGGTGTCCGCCCCGAAGATCAGCGCGTCGCCCAGCAGCAGGTCGAGGCCGCCGAACACGCCGATCGCGAATTGCTTTGTGCCGAGGCTGCTTTCAAAGGTGTTGCCGGCGACCGGTTCGATCGTCCCGTCGAGGTACGCGACGGTGGATTCCACGGACAGGTACCCCAGGTCGTTCACGTCCCACAGGACGCCGTACTTCATCGGGTTTTCCTCGTCGAGTATGTAGTCGACCAGCGCCATCGGCGTCGCGAGCCCCGTGATGGAGACGACGGGCTTCTGGCCCACCGTGGCGTTCCAGGCCGCGGCGAGGGCCGGCGTCGCCATCGAGCTCAGGCCGATGATCGCGTTGATCTCCGAGCCGTCCTTCGCGTCGCCGGAGAGCGCGATGGTCTCGTTCGCGGCGGCCTGCGCGGCGGATTCGTCCGATCCGGGCGTCCAGATATCCGGCCCGAGGTAGCCCGTTTCGTCGGTGTTGACGGTGATCCACGGGAAATTCGCCGCGCAGTAGTTCTTCACCGCCAGCGCCCAGGCGTTCGCGTTCTGGTCGAGGCCGCTGCTGCTGATCATCGCGAGCCGGGCGCCGACCCCTTCCCCGAAGCCGTGCTTGGCGAGGTCCTCCGCGACGATCGTGACCATCGCCTCGGCCAGCGCGTCGGCGGGCGCCTGGTTCACAAAGAAGGTGCGGGCGTTCATGTCGGGCGTGTCGGAGTCGAACGTGATGACGGCGATGCCCATCTCCTGCGCCGCGTAGAGCGTCGGAAGGATGCCTTCGGAGTCGCAGGGGGAGACGATGAACGCGTCGAAATCACCGGCGGCCATCCAGCCGGTCAGTATCTCCACCTGCTTGGCGTTCGTGGCTTCGGACTGATTCGGGCCGTCGTAGACGAAGTTGACGCCGAAATCCTTCGCGGCGCTCTCCGCGCCCGCGCGGCAGCCGTCGAAGTAGTTTTCGCCGATGAACTGCGGAAGCATTCCGATCTTGTAGGGCTTGCCCTCTTCCGCGAAGGCAGCGCCCAGTGTGGAAAGTGCGAGCGTTGCGATCAGTGCCAGTGCAAGAAACTTCCTCATGGTTTCCCCTCCCGTTATGTTTATTAACGCGCCCTGCGCGTTGCATTCGGCGCCCCTA
>MWAC01000071.1 GCA_002068815.1 Firmicutes bacterium ADurb.Bin467
GCCGCGACGGTCGCGCAGGACGGAAAGATCACCGCCGTCGCCCCCGGCACCGCGACGATCACCGCGCGCACCTACAACGGAAAGACCGCGACCTGCGCGGTGACCGTCGTCGTCGAGCCGGACAAGCTGACGCTGCCGGTCTCCGCGGGCACGCTCGGCGTCGGCCAGCAATACGTGCTCGTCGGCACGCTCGACAACGGGCAGGGCAGCGAGGCGCTTGCGTTCAGGTCCGACAACCCGGCCGTCGCCTCGGTCAACGAGCAGGACGGCACGATCACCGCGAAGCGCATAGGCTTCGCGACGATCACGGCGACCGCCTACAACGCGGCGCTCGACGACCCCGACCTGATCAAGGCGTTCTCCGTCGCGGTCGTCGGCGCGCCGGCTTCGGTGCGCTTCGCGGCGAGCTCGCTCTCGCTCGCGATCGGCCAGACGTACCTTCTGCCGGGCATCGTGCCGACCGGCACCGCGGCGGGCATGACCTACAAGTCCAGCAAGGACAGCGTCGCGGGCGTCAGCGCGGCCGGCCTGATCTCGGCGAAGAAGACCGGAACCGCCTACATAACCGTCGCGACGCACAACGGAAAGACCGCGACCTGCAAGGTGACGGTCAAGAAGGCGCCCTCGTCGATCAAATTGAACGCCTCGAGCGTGCGGCTCGGCGTCGGGAACACGTTCCAGTTGAGCTACAAATTGACGAGCGGCACCGCGTCGACCGTCGGCTTCACGACGAGCAACGCGTCGGTCGCGACCGTCGCGCCGGACGGCCTCGTCACGTGCGCGGCGAGCTCCGGAAGCGCCGTCATCACCGCCCGGACGCACAACGGCAAGACCGCGAGATGCACGGTGTACGCGTACGCCGCGCCCGCGTCCGTGCGGCTCAACGACTGGTTCCTCGACCTGGGCGTCGGCCAGAGCTACCAGTTGAGCGGCGGCGTGTACGACGGCCTCGGGACCGACGTGCGCTCGATCACGACGCACTACAGGTTCTCCTCGAGCGATTCCTCGGTCGTCTCCGTGACGTCGGGCGGCAAGCTGCTCGCCAGGAAGGTCGGCTCGGCGGTCATCGAGCTCAAGACGTACAACGGGCTCTCGACCTCGTGCCTCGTGTCCGTCGCGAAGGCGCCCAGCCGCGTGACGATTCTGTATTTGGGCACGTCGGTCAACAACCGCACCGGCACGATGTACGTCGGGGGGACGCTGCAATTGACGGCGGAAGTGCCCGCGGGCGCCGGCGGCGGCTACGCGTTCGCCAGCAGCAACAGCCGCATCGCGAGCATCGACAAGTTCACCGGCCTCGTGACCGCGCACCGCAGGGGCACGGTGACGATCGGCGTCAAGACGTACAACGGAAAGACGGCGAAGTGCAAGATACGCGTGCTATAAGCCGAAGACAAGCGCGGGAACCCCAACGGGGCTCCCGCAATTTTTATGCGATTTGCTAAACCATCGGCCCCAGTATCGCGTCGGCGATCGGCTCGAGCCAGTCGCCCTCGAACAGCTCGACCATGCCCCGGTCGGTCGCGGCGGCGAGCTTCGGGTTCAGCGGCAGCCGCGCATGCGCCGGGATGAACAGCTCCGAGGCGATCTCCTCCGCGCGGCTCGGGCCGAACACATCGTGGACCTTTCCGCAGTTGTCGCACTGGAAGCCGGACATGTTCTCCACGAGGCCGAGCACCGGGATGTTCATCATCTCGGCCATGCGCGCGGCCTTTTTGACGATCATGCCGACGAGCTCCTGCGGCGAGGTGACGAGTATCACGCCGTCGACCGGCAGCGACTGGAACACCGTCAGCGGCACGTCGCCGGTTCCCGGCGGCATGTCGACGAACAGCACGTCGATATCTCCCCACTGGACGTCCGTCCAGAACTGCTTGACCGTCCCCGCGATGATCGGCCCGCGCCAGACGACCGGGTCGGTCTCGTCCTCGAGCAAGAGGTTCAGGCTCACGACCTCGATGCCGGTCCTCGTGCGCGCGGGGAGCAGCCCCTCGTCGGTTCCGGTCAACTGCCCGGACACGCCGAACGCCTTCGGGATCGAGGGCCCGGTGATGTCCGCGTCGAGTATCGCGACCGAGAGCCCGCGCCGCCGGGCGCTGACCGCGAGCAGCGACGTGACGAGCGACTTTCCGACGCCGCCCTTGCCGCTGATGACGCCGATCACCCTCCGGACGTTGCTCCTCGGGTTCGCCTCCGCGCGGAAGTCCGCCGTGCGGCTCTCGCAGCTCTTCGAACAGGACCCGCAGTCGTGCGTGCAGCTCTCGCTCATTTTCCGTCATCTCCTCCGCGTATTGTATCCTCGCCGACCGGATCCATCCCCATCAGCTCCGCCTTCATGCGCACCATCGGGTAGATGTCCTCGAGCGGCGCCGTGTCCTCCAGAACCGTCTTGATCCACTTGACGCCGTCGAAGATCGCGGCGGAGCGGTAGTGGACGTGCGCGGCGGGGGTAAACTTCTCCCAGTTTCGCTCGAATTCCTCGCGCTCGCGCGCGTCCAGGAGCAGGAGCAGGGACAGCTTCCCCTCGCGCAGGTGCGCGGAGCACAGCCGCTTCTCCGCCTCGAAGAACAGGCAGTCGAACGCGTCGCGCTGATCGCTGTAGCGCCAGCGTTCCTCCGCCTGATAGTTGGCGTGGATAAAGTCGCGAATCGCCTTCAGCGCCGGATACGCGCGCTCCCGGAGCAGCGCGTGCAGCTCCTCCTCGGTGGGCGCGACGTACACGAGCGTGTAGAGAAGCTCTCTTTCCATATTTTACCCTCCAAACGTAAAATTTATCGTACCACAACCGCCGTACATTGTCAATATATGTTGCACAGATGGGAAATTATCCATAAAATCTCTGTTGCCTCCGCGCAATATTGTGCGCCGGAGCGGCACAAAAAATCTGGACTTGCCGGCCGCGAAATGGTAGAATGGGAGGACAAGATTTGAAGGAGGAACCGCAATGGTCATCAATTCGATTTTCGATCCGTCGTTCAAAGCGTACGGCGCCGTGCACGCGGGCTTCGACACCAAAGAGCTTCTCGACGCGCTCGAAAAGACGCCCGCGCCGGAAAGCGTCGTCTACGAGCCGAGCGTTCCGGAGCTCGAGGCGCTGCCGGCGTTTCGGGAGTTCCGCGAGAAGCTGTTCGGCGGCATGCCGATACAGTTCGGCTACTGCAACGGCGAAAACCATCTGCTCAACTGCGTCGAGTACCACCGGGACAGCGAATTCGCGCTCGCCGCGACCGACCTGATCCTCTTGCTCGGAAAGCAGCAGGACATCGAGCCGGAGACCTTCCGCTACGACACCGCAAAGATCGAGGCGTTCATGGTGACGAAGGGCACGCTCTACGAGCTGTACGCGACGACTCTGCACTACGCGCCCATCGGCGCCGGCGGCAAGTTCCGCTGCCTGATCGTGCTGCCGCGGCACACGAACTTCCCGCTCGCGTTCGACCCCGGCAAGGTCGGCGAGGCGAAGCTCCTGACGCACGTGAACAAGTGGCTGATCGCGCACCCGGACAGCCCCGAGGCGAAGGGCGGCGCGCACGTAGGCCTCGCCGGGGAAAATATCGCGATCTGATCCGGGGGGCGCCGCACAATTTAACACATTTTATACGCGATTATGCGAAGAAGTGCTTGCTTTTTCCGCAAAATCGCGTATAATATGCGGCATGGATCGTATATTCATGCAAGGAGGTCGTTCCCGTGAAGGACGTCAGGAAGATCGTGCTGGCATATTCGGGAGGGCTTGACACGTCCGTCATCATCCCGTGGCTGAAGGAAAACTACGAGGGCTGCGAGGTCGTCGCGGTCGCCGCGGACGTGGGGCAGGGCTCGGAGCTCGAGGGGCTCGAGAAGAAGGCGCTCAAGACCGGCGCGTCGAAGCTCTACGTCGAGGATTTGGCGAAGGAGTTCGTCGAGGAATACATCTTCCCGACGTTGAAGGCCGGCGCGAAGTACGAAAACGAGTATTTGCTCGGAACGTCGTTCGCGCGCCCGATCATCGCCAAGCGCATCACCGAGATCGCGCTTTTGGAAAACGCGGACGCGATCGCGCACGGCTGCACCGGCAAGGGCAACGACCAGGTGCGCTTCGAGCTCGCGATCAAGGCGTTCGCGCCGCACATGCCGGTCATCGCGCCGTGGCGCACGTGGGAGCTCAAGAGCCGCGAGGACGAGATCGACTACGCCGAGGCGCACGACATCCCGCTGCGCATCAGCCGCGAGACGAACTACTCGAAGGACAAGAACCTCTGGCACCTGTCGCACGAGGGGCTCGACCTCGAGAGCCCTGAAAACGAGCCGCAGTACGAGAAAATCCTCGAGATGGGCGTGACGCCCGAATCCGCGCCGGACGTGCCGGAGTACGTGGTTGTCGGCTTCGAGAAGGGAATCCCGGTGTCCGTGAACGGCAAGGGGATGGACGGCGTGTCCGTCATCCGGACGCTCAACGAGATCGGCGGGCGCAACGGCGTCGGCATACTCGACATGGTTGAGAATAGGCTCGTCGGCATGAAGAGCCGCGGCGTGTACGAGACGCCCGGCGGGTCGATCCTCTACAAGGCGCACGACATGCTCGAGCAGCTCTGCCTCGACAAGAACACGCTTCATATGAAGCAGCGGCTCGCGCTCGAGTTCGCGGACCTCGTGTACAACGGCCTGTGGTTCACGCCGCTTCGCGAGGCGCTGTCGGCCTTCGTCGACAAGACGCAGGAGGCGGTCACGGGAACCGTCAAGCTCAAGCTCTACAAGGGCAACATCGTGGGCGCCGGCATGGAGAGCCCGAACTCGCTCTACGACGAGGGCATCGCGACATTCGGCGAGGACGAGGGCGCCTACGACCAGAAGGACAGCGCCGGGTTCATCGCGCTGTACGGGCTGCCGATCGCGGTGCAGGCGATGAAGAAGCTCAAGAAGTAATCCAACGCGCGGGCTGCCGGGCAACGCCGACAGCCCGTTTTCATGGAGGAACATATGAAGCTCTGGCAGGGAAGGCTCGGGGGGGACGTCGACGAGCGGCTGAACAGGCTCAACCAGTCGATCGGCTTCGACGCGCGGATGGTCAGACAGGATATCTTGGGCTCGGTCGCGCACGCGAAGATGCTCGGGAAAATCGGCGTCCTGACCGCGGACGAGTGCGACGCGATCGTCGGGGGGCTGAACGGCATACTCGCCGACCTCGACGGCGGCGCGCTCTCGATCGACATGTCCGCCGAGGACATCCACACGTTCGTCGAGGCGGAACTGACCGCGCGCATCGGGCAGCCCGGCAAGAAGCTGCACACCGCGCGCAGCCGCAACGATCAGGTCGCGCTCGACCTCCGGATGTACTTAGCAGACGAGATCGCCGCGCTGTCCGGCCGCGCAAAGAGCGCGGTCGCGGCGCTGATCGACATCGCGGAACAACACCTCGAGACCGTCATGCCCGGCTACACGCATCTGCAGCGCGCGCAGCCGGTGACGCTCGCGCACCATTTGATGGCCTACGCGCAGATGCTGCTGCGCGACGCCGACCGCCTCGCGGACTGCCGCCGCCGCACGATGGTCTCGCCGCTCGGCAGCGGCGCGCTCGCCGGAACGGGCTACCCGCTCGACCGGCAGTTCGTCGCGGACGAAGTGGGCTTCCGTTCCGTCAGCGAGAACAGCCTCGACGCCGTCGCCGACCGCGATTTCGTGCTGGAACTGCTCTCCGACCTGTCGATACTGCTTTCGCACCTGTCGCGCTTCGCGGAGGAGATATGCCTGTGGTGCTCGTGGGAGTTTCGGTTCATGGCGCTCTCCGACCGCTTTTCGACCGGCTCGTCGATCATGCCGCAGAAGAAGAACCCCGACCTGGCGGAATTGATCCGCGGCAAGGCCGGGCGCGTGTACGGCGCGCTCGTCGCGCTTTTGACCGCGGTCAAGGGGCTGCCGCTCTCGTACAACAAGGATCTGCAGGAGGACAAGGAGGCGGTGTTCGACGCGCTCGACACGGCGAACCTGTGCCTCGACGTGCTGCCGCCGATGCTCGAAACCGCTAAGTTCTTCCCCGGCCGCATGCGCGAGGCCGCCGCCGCGGGGTTCCTGAACGCGACCGACCTCGCGGACTACCTGGTCGGCAAGGGCGTGCCGTTCCGGGACGCCTATCAGGTGTCCGGCGCGCTCGTCCGGCTCTGCGTCGAGAAGGGTGCGACGCTCGAGACTCTGCCGCTTTCTGAATATCAGAAGTTGCACCCGGCGTTCGACGAGGGCGTCTATGCGTTCATCGACCTCGGAAACTGCGTGAACCGCCGCAATGTCTACGGCGGCCCGGCGCCCGAGGCCGTCCGGGTGCAGATCGAGAACGCGCGGGCGAAACTGTCCGATTAAGCGCATATTCAACACCCCCTTCTTGGAAATTTGCCGTTGATGGTATATAATGGTCGTGGAGGCCATTTCCAAGGAGGGTTTTTCATGCGCCGAAGCGGCGTGCTCATGCACATCACCTCGCTCCCATCCCCCGGCGGCATCGGCACGCTCGGGCGCGCGGCCTACGAGTTCGTCGGCTTCATGGCGCGCGCGGGGCTGTCGGTCTGGCAGATGCTGCCGATCGGGCCGACCGGCTACGGCGAGTCGCCCTACCAGTCCGCCTCGACGCACGCGGGAAACCCGATGCTGATCGATCTCCCTCTGCTCGCAGAGGAGGGGCTGCTCCGCGCGGAGCTTCCGGAGCTCCCGGGCGACCCTTCGAAGGCCGATTTCGACGCCGTTCGGCGGGAAAAGGAAAAGCAGCTGCGGCTGTCGTCAATCGACGCGATCGAGATCGATGAGCCGCTGTTCGAGGCGCTGGCGCATGAACCGCGGATTGCGCCGCATCTTCACCTGTCCTTCCAGTCGGGCGACGACATGATCCTGAAACGCATGAAGCGCCGTCATTCGCGGCAGGATGCGATCGACCTTTGCCTGCGCCTGCGCGCGGCGCGGCCGGAGATAGCGTTCGGGGCCGATCTGATCGCTGGCTTCCCGACGGAAACGGACGAGATG
>MWAC01000072.1 GCA_002068815.1 Firmicutes bacterium ADurb.Bin467
CCCCGCGTCCGCGAGCGCCGCGTATTGCAGCACCGCGACGTGGCCCTTGCTCAGCAGAATCCGGTCGCGGCCGGGCATGCGGGGGTTCTTCGGGTCGTGGCGCATCTTGTGGCCGTACAGCGCGGCCATCATGTCCGCGCTGGACATCGAGCCGCCCACGTGCCCCGCGAGTCCTATGCCGATCATCTCGAGCACGTCCCGGCGGAGCTTCTTCGCCTTTTCCTCCAGTCCCCGGATCCGTTCTTCGCCATAACGCATTGTCTCTCGCCTCCGTTCCTTTTCGAGCGGTTCCCGCTAGACGCCCAGATAGGCGTGCTTGATCTCCTCGTTTTCGAGCAGCTCCTTCGCGGAGCCCTCCATGACGATCCGCCCCGTCTCGAGCACGTACGCGCGGCTCGCGATGCCCAGCGCCTGCACGAGGTTCTGCTCGACGATCAATATGCTCATGCCCTCCTTCGCGATCTTCGCGATCAGGCCGAACACCTCCTCGACGATGATCGGCGCGAGGCCGAGCGACGGCTCGTCGAGCATCAGCAGCTTCGGCTCGATCATCATCGCGCGCGAGATCGCGAGCATCTGCTGCTCGCCGCCGCTCAGGCACCCCGCGAGCTGGCTGCGCCGCTCGGAGAGTATCGGGAACATGTGATACGCGCGCTCGATGCCCTTGAGCATCAAATGGCGCGAGTTCTTCGGGTACGCGCCCATCACGAGGTTTTCCTCGACGGTCAGCGTGCCGAGTATGCCGCGCCCCTGCGGTATGTGCGATATGCCGAGCTCCGCGCGCCGATAGGCGGGAACGGTTCGCATGTCCTGCCCGAGGAATTCGACGCTGCCGGACTTGATCGGCTCGAGGCCGGAGAGTATGCGAAGAAGCGTCGTCTTTCCCGCGCCGTTCGAGCCGACGAGCGATACGACCTCGCCCTTGTCGACGCGCATGTTGATGTCGAACAGCACCTGCAGATCGCCGTAGCCCGCGCAGAGGTCCTTGATGTTAAGCATCCAACTTCCCCCCTCCGATGTAGGCGGCGACGACGGTCGGGTCGTTCAGCGCGTCGTTGGGCGCGCCGCCGTAGAGGAACTTGCCCTCGTTGAGCACGATCACGCGCATGCAGACGGACACGACCGCGCGCATCACGTGCTCGATGAACAACACCGTGATGCCCCGCCGGTTGATCTCGCGGATGAACTCGAAGCTCTCGAGCATCTCGTTCGGGTTGAGCCCCGCCATGACCTCGTCCATCATGATGAGCTTCGGTTCCGTCGCGAGCACGCGCGCGAGGTCCATCCACTTGCGCTTCTCGATCGAGAGCTTGCTCGCCGGCGCGTCGGCGAGGTGCATGAGCTTCGAGAGCTCGAGGATCTCGTCGGCCTTTCCCTGCGCCTCGCGGAAGCCGTACCGCTGCAGGAGGATCGAGTAGATGTTGTCGCGCACGCTCAGATTTCCGAACGGCCTCGGCGTCTGGAACGTGCGCCCGATGCCCATGCGCGAGCGGCTGGCGATCGAGTCGCGCCTGGTGAGCTCTCTGCCGTTGAACTCGATCGTGCCCGCGTCCGGCACGTAGGTTCCCGAGATCATATTGACGGTCGTCGACTTTCCCGAGCCGTTCGGCCCGATCAGCCCGACGATCTCGCCGGGCTCCATGTCGAAGCTCAGGTGCTGCACGGCCTTGATGCCGGCGAACGAGATCGAGAGGTCGCGGACGACAAGCAGTTTTTCGCTCATGCCCTCCGCCCTCCCTTCGCGGCCGCGTCCCGGGCGGGGAACACCTTGTCGTAGAGCGCCGTCAGAAGCGGCAGCACGCCCTTCGGCCGGAAGATCACGATCAAGACCAGCATCAGCCCGTAGAGCACGTTGCTGCTGCCGGAGGCGCCGAGCAGCTTCGCCGCGAGTTCGATCAAGGGCACGATGATGAACGCGCCGAGCACGGGCCCCCAGAGCGTGCCGATGCCGCCGATGATCGCGACGACGCCGATCTTGATCGACAGGTCGAAGCTGCAGGTGCTGGCCGGCGATATATAGGTGAGGAACGACGCGTAGAAGCAGCCGGCGACCGACATCATCATCGCGCTCACTTGGAACGCGCGGAGCTTTACCTTGAACGTCTCGATGCCCAGAGACTCCGCGGCGATCTCGTCGCCCTTGATGCAGCTCAGGTAGTAGCCGGTCTTCGAGACCGTGAACCGGTACGTGAAGAACAGCGTGAGCACCAAGAGGATCAGCATGATGAAGTAGAACGGCCGGTCGTTCGGGAAGGTCAGGTGCCAGAAGTTCGCGCCGCGGTAGGTGAGGTAGATGCCGGCCGTGCCCTTCGTCAAAGGCTTAAAGTACTGCACGGCCGCGCGCAGCGTCTCCGCGAACGCGATCGTCGCGATCGAGAAGTACGCGCCGCGGAGCCGGAAGGTCCCGTAGCCGATGACGGTCGCCATGGCGTAGGAGAGCGCCATGCCCAAGGGCAGCGTCAGAAACGGCGAGATGCCGGCCTCGTTCGTCAGGATGAAGTTCACATAGGCGCCGATCGCGACGAACGCCGCGCTGCACCACGAAATCTGCGCGCCGTAGCCGCCGATGATGTTCCACGACAGCCCGAAGATCGCAAACGCCATGCAGTTGACGAGGATTGTGATCAGATAGTTGCTCGTGACCAGCGCCGGGATCAGGGCCATGATCAAAAGCAGTATCAGGGGGATGATCCGGCCGGGCGTCAGAATGGGCCCCCGGCTCTTCCGGGCGTGCGTCATGCGGCCCGCTCCCCCTTTCCGAAGATGCCGTAGGGCATCACGTAGAGTATGATCAAAAACAGTATGCAGATGCCGGCGGTGCCGAGA
>MWAC01000073.1 GCA_002068815.1 Firmicutes bacterium ADurb.Bin467
TCACCGCCATCAGTCCCTCGACCCGGACCCCCGGGCGCGAGGCCGCCTCCCGGACGAACGCCTCGAGGTCCTCCTCGAACACGCCCGCCTTTTGCGGCTCCTTCGCGATGTTGACCTGCAAGAGCACCGGCATCCGGATTTCCAGCGCGGCCGCGCGGCGGTCGATCTCGTTGAGCAGTTCAATCCGGTCGAGCGACTGGATCATCGACACCGCGGGCAGCGCCTGGCGGACCTTGTTCGTCTGCAGCCGCCCGATCATGTGCACCTCGAGCCCCGGGTGGAGCCGGTCGCGCTTTTCGAGCAGCTCCTGCACGCGGTTTTCGCCGACCATGCGCACGCCGAGATCGTAGACCGGGTTGATGATCTCGGGATCGAGCGTCTTCGTGACCGCGAGTATCTCGACGCCGCCCCACTTCGCGGAGGCGTCCCGGAGCCGCTTTTCGATCGCGCGGAAGTTTTTTTCAAGCGTTTCCATATCGTCCCCTATTTGATCAGAACCTTCTGGCCGACCTGCAGCGCGTTCTCCGCGAGCGGCTGGATCAAGGCGTCGGCCCCGTCGTTGAACAGCACGTCGACCGGCACGAACGTCCCGCCGGGCACGTCGTAGAGCCAGACGCCCGCCTGCCCGCCCTGGTTGTAGATCGCCTCGGAGGTCACCGAGAGCCCGGTCAGGTTCTTGCTCAAAAACGCCTGCCCCGACCGCTGGTAGATCAGCGGCCCGATCGGGTCGTCGATCTGGAACACCGCGAGCACCTCGTTGTCGATCTTCTTGACGCGCGTGACCTTCGCGGTGTATACGACGTCCGCGAACCCGTCGAACTGCAGCTTGTACTCCTGCTCGAGCACCGGGTTCCACGACTTTCCGTCGGTCAGAATCGCGACGTACCACTCGCTCTGGTTGACGAGCCGGTAGATATCGGTCAGGCGCGACTTCTCGCCCTTGGGCGCCTCGCGCGCGAGCACCGACCTGAGCTCCGCCGGCGTCAGCGCCTCGAGGCCCTCCGGCACGAGCGTCTTCTCATACCCGTCCATGTAGAAGGAGATCACGCCCTGTCGATCCGCCCGGGCGACGGTCCGCCACGAGGAGATCGAGTTGAGCCGCGTGGTCTCGTCCTGGTAGAGCTTGTTGAGCTTCGGGTCCTCGCGCTTGTTGCTGCGCATGTATTCCTGCCGGTTGACCATCGCGGTCTCGAGCTGGCGCGCGAGGTCGAGCAGGTTTCCGGTCGTCTTGTTCGTCACGAGCGCCTTGAGCTCGAGCGCCTTCATGTCTACAATCCGGTCGAGCCGGTTCAGGTTCGGGTCGACGATGTTCTTCAGGACCGTCTTGTGGTAGGCCTGTATGTTCTGCCGGATCGTATCGAGCTTTACGAGCTCGCTCTCCGAGTAGCCGGTGGAGTAGAGGTAGGCGATCGTGTCCCCGGCCTCGAGGAGCGTGCCCTCCGTCGCGGCGTACTCGATCCTGGCGACCGTGCCGGAGGAAAAGACCTCCTCGTCGCGGATGATCACCGCGTCCATCCTGTTTGTGTACGCGGCGGTCGCCGAGACGATGATCGCTTCCTTGTCCCCCAGCGAGAGATACGGACGGACGATCAGAAACACCACGATCAAGATCGCAATCAGGAAGATATAGAACCTCCCGGTGACCCGAATTCTGCGCATAGTGCCTCTCGCTCCAAACAGACTAAATGCCAATTCGAACGCCTCCGCGACGCTTTCGAGGCGCGGTTGGCGTTTTCTGGGGTATAATCGCGGACAGTTTTATCCACCATATACTATTATAATCCCTTCCGGGGGAAGATGCAACCGGCCACTCTTGACATTACCTAGACGAAATCATTATAATGGCGGGAGAATCGGGAGGCGAAACTGTGTTGAAATTCAGTCGGGAGGCCGTCGCCATCGGGGATTTTTCGATACGGTTCTACGGGATGCTGATCGCCCTGGGCGTGCTTCTGGGCGTGCTGCTCGCGCGGTCGCGCGAGCAGCGGCTGGGCGTGCGCAGGGACACGTCGCTCGACTTAGCCCTCGTCTGCGTGCCTGCGGCGATCGTGGGCTCCCGGCTCTATTACGTCGCGTTTTCGTGGGAAATCTACCGGGACGACCTTTTGAAGATATTCTCGCTGCGCGAGGGCGGCATGGCGATCTACGGCGGCGTGCTCGCGGGGATACTCGCGGGCTGGATATTCTGCCGCGTTCGGAAGCTGCCGTTCTGGAAGCTCGCGGACCTCGCCGCGCCGTCGATACCGCTCGGGCAGGCGATCGGGCGCTGGGGGAACTTCCTGAATCAGGAGGCGTTCGGAACCCGGGTCGGCAATCCGTCGCTTCAGTGGTTCCCGCTCTCGGTGTACATCGAATCGGACGGCGCGTGGCACCTGGCGACGTTCTTCTATGAATCCGTGTGGTGCTTCCTGATCGTCGCGTTCCTGCTGATCTTTGAACGAAGGAAGAAATTCCGGTTAACGGGCGACATGTTCCTGTGGTATGTGTTGCTCTACGCGCTCGGGCGCGCGCTGATCGAGGGGCTGCGCACCGACAGCCTGATGGTCGCGGGGTTCCGGGCGTCGCAGCTCGTCGCGGCCGCGCTGTTTGTGCTCGCGGGGGTCGTGCTTCTCGTCCGCCGCAAGTTGCGCTTTTGACCGGGATGTGGTATAATTTGCCCAACTGCCGCCGGTGGCGGAGTATACGGAGGGATGGATCATGGCGAACTACACGATTGTCACGGATTCCTCGTGCGATCTGCCGGAGGCGCTCGCGCGGGAACTGCAGCTGAAGGTGGTGCCGCTCTCCCTGATGATGGAGGGAAAGCAGTATCTGAACACGACCGACGCGCGCGGCATCGCGAACAGGGCGCTCTACGACCGGCTGCGCGCCGGCGCGATGGCCAAGACCTCCGCGGCCAACAGCGAGGATTTCTATGCGCTGTTCGAGCCGGAGCTTGAGGCCGGGAGGGATGTGCTCTACATCGGCTTTTCCTCGGCGCTCAGCGCGACCTTCTCCGTGGGCGCGAACGTCGCCGGGGAGATGATGGAGAAGTACC
Organism: Firmicutes bacterium ADurb.Bin467; assembly: GCA_002068815.1. Lineage (GTDB taxonomy): Bacteria > Bacillota > Clostridia > Christensenellales > Aristaeellaceae > Pullichristensenella. The sequence goes on from MWAC01000073.1 coordinate 3,038, forward strand.
CCGGCCGCAAGGTGTACGCGGTCGACTCGCTGTGCGCGTCGCTCGGGCAGGGGCTGTTTGTGTACCTGCTCGCCAAGCGCAGGGACGCGGGCGCGGACATCGACGAGCTCCGCGACTACGCGGAAAATCTGAAGCTCTCCGTCTGCCACTGGTTCACCGTCGAGGACCTGCAGTTTCTGCGCCGCGGCGGGCGCGTGTCTGCGGCGGCGGCGGTCATCGGGTCGAT
>MWAC01000074.1 GCA_002068815.1 Firmicutes bacterium ADurb.Bin467
TTGTCGGCGAGCGCGTGTTTTTCGTCGCCGGTCAGGACCAGCGTCAGTATGTTGTCCGCGCCCTTTGCCTTCGGCGCCGTGCGGGCGGCCGCGCACATCTGGGCGGCGGTCTGGAGCACGGCCTGCATCTCCATCTGGTCGGAATCGTACTTCACGAAAAACCCTCCTTTACAGCGTCGGCCATCTCTGTTCGCCCTCGAAGCGCGCGGCCATTTCGCGCGCCGAACGCACGATGTCATCCCCGAAGCCCATCTGCTCAAGCAGCGCGATCGCGTTGCGGGTCTGCGAGGGGCCGGGGCGCAGCCTGTAGTCAAACGTCACGCCGCGCTCGTCCACGGCCTCGCGGAAGTGCACGTTCGCGTAGCCCGGGAGGATGCGCGTCAGCTCAATGTCGTGCGTGGCGGCCATCAAAAGCGCGCTGCCCCCTTCCAGACGGCGCAGCACCGCCGAGGAGGCGGCGATGCGCTCGACGGTGTTCGTGCCGCGCAGTATCTCGTCGACGAACGCGAGCACCGCCCCGTCCCCCTGCGCGGCGTCGAGTATGCGCTTGAGGCTTCGCACCTCGGCGACGAAGTAGCTCTCGCCCGACTGCACGTCGTCGCGGATGGCCATCGAGCTCATCACGCGCGCCCGGCACATCCGGAAGCGCCCGGCAAAGCAGGTGCATATCGTCTGCGCGAGGATCGCGTTGATCGCCAGCGCCTTGATAAACGTCGATTTTCCGGACGCGTTCGAGCCGGTGACGAGCGTGTTCCGGTCCCATATGCCGTCGTTCGCGACCGGCGACGCGACGAGCGGGTGGACGAGCCCCGCGAACTCGACGCTCTGCTCGTCGGAGAACTCCGGCGCGCACACATTTTCCGTCTCCCGCACGGCCGCGACCGCGATCAGCGCGTCGAGCTCGCCGACGAGCGCATACATCTCGCGGAGCTCCTCCGCGTGCGCGGCGATCCGCCCGAACACCCGGCGCAGGCCGACCATGTTCAGCAGGAACGCGACCTTTATGTACTCCATCAGAAGCGCGGAGAGCTGATCCCTGCCCTCGTCCGCCGCGCCGCACAGCGGGGCCCAGCGCCCGATCGACCGAAGCCGGCGGGTCAGCGAGCGGATTCTTCCGAACTCCGGCCCGAGCGCCCCGGGCGCGGGGCGCCTCGAGAGGCGCCCGGCCGCCGAGAGCACCGTCGCGATGTGCGTGACCGCGCGGATTTCCCGCGACCAGATCGCGTCCGAGCGGTAGTGCGCCACGAGATTGACGCAGAAGGACGGGACGAGCCCGAGAAGCAGCGGCGGAAAGAACGCGCCCCCGATCAGCAGCAGCAGCGGGACGAGCGAGAGGATGTCGTAGAGGACGCCCGGCCGACTGTATTCCGGCCGGTAGAGGTACGCCGTCGCGCCGTGAAAGTGGCTCCTGCCCACGCGCAGAAGCGCCGTCTGCACGTCCAGCCGCATTTCCTCGTCCGTTCGGAATGCCCGGATGACGTCCTCCCGGCGCCCGAGCGCCTCCGGCGGCGCGCCCGTCTCGCGCAGCAGAGCGTACAGCACCTCGCTGCCCACGGCGCTCACGCAGGTGTCGAGCCTGCGGAACAGGTCGTTCATGTCGAGGTCGCCCCAGGTGATGTCGTCGACCTGGCCGCCGGGCGCGACCGTTTCCGCGCGCTTGCGCCAGTAGGCCGCCACGTCCTCGACGAGGTCGTCCTCCAGCCGCTTGACGGGCGACTTCTTTCCCCAGAGCGCCCTGAGCCGCGATCGAATCGCGCGCCTGCGGCGGACAAGCCCGTAAATAGCCGCGACGATGAGCGCGGCGGCGAGCGGCAGCCAGATCATCCTTGCCACGGCGTCCGGAGCCCCCCTTCCGCCCGCTACAAAAGCGGGATCATGTCCGACAGTCGGCCGAACGCGAGGTGCGGCTTGTTCGGATAGGATTCGAGCATTGCGGGCGTCGTCTCGCCGCTCATGACGAGTATCGAGAGCATGCCGCTGTTCAATCCCGTCTCGACGTCGGTGTAGAGCCTGTCGCCGACCATCGCGAGCGCCCCGACCGGGAGCCCGGTGCGCAAAAGCGCCGCCTCGACGATGCCCCTGTTCGGCTTTCCGACGACGAAGTCGGGCCGGCGGCCGGTGCTCGCCTCGATGAACGCCAGGATCGCGCCGATGTCCGGGGCGAAGCCGGTCTCGGTCGGGCAGTTGAAGTCCGGGTGCGTCGCGACGAACGGGAGCCCCGCGCGCACGAGGTCGCAGGCGGCGGTCATCTTCTTATAGTCGAGCGTCGTGTCGTAGCCGACGACGGCGATCTCGGGGTTTTGCATGTCCACCGGCACGCCGGCCTCGAGCATCTCCTCGACGAGCGAAGCGTTTCCCAATACGAACGCGCGCCTCCCCGGGTAGAGCTCGTTGACCTTCGCGGCGGTCGCCTCGCCCGAGGTCAGCACCTTCTCGCGGGGCACGTCGAGGCCCATCCGCTTCAGCCGCTCGACGTAGAACCGCGCGTTGTGCGAGGAGTTGTTCGTCAGAAACAGGAAGTCGCGCCCGGTCTTTTGAACGCGGTCGATGAATTCGAGCGACCCCTCGATGATCCGGTCTCCCAAATAGAACGTGCCGTCCATGTCGAGCAGAAAGCACCTTGCGTCCGTGAGGTTCACTTCTCGTCCTCCTCAAATTCGATGAAGCCGTCGCCCATGCGCCGAACCGCCGCGAGCGCGACCGTCGGATAGCCCGCCGCGCGCAGCTTCGAAAGCCCCGGCTGGAACGCCTTCGCGATCACCGCGCCGACGGCGGCGACCCTCGCGCCGGCCTTTTCGATCAGCCGGATCGCGCCGAACGCCGCCTCGCCGTTTGCGAGGAAGTCGTCGATCAAAAGCACGCTGTCCGCGCCGGTCAGGAAATCCGACTTCAGCGTCAGCAGATAGGTCTGGTTCTTCGTGAAGGAAAAAACTTCCGTCTGTATGATCCCCTCGCGCAATATGCTCGATACGGACTTCTTCATGATGACCATCGGGACGTCGAGCGCCTCCGCCGCCATGACCGCCGGCGCGATGCCCGACGCCTCGATCGTCACGACCTTCGTGATGCCCGCATCCCGGAACCGCTCCGCGAACGCCCCGCCGACCGCGCGCATGAGCTTCGGATCGACCTGATGGTTCAGAAACGAATCCACCAAGAGCACGCGCTCGGAAAGCGCGCGCCCGTCGCGGAGGATTCTCTGCTTCAAGAGCTCCATTGGAAATCCCGGCCTTTCGTACATGCTGCTAAAAACACGCATTCATTGTAGCGCACCCCGCCCATTTTGGCAAATGAAGAATTCATTTTCGCACCCCGCGCGCCCTTGACAGCGGCGATCCGCGCCGGGTATAATGTAAATACATGGAAAAATTCGTGGAAGGAATGGTGTTCTGATGCGGAAAATTTCACTGCTTTCCCTGGTGCTCGCGCTCGCTCTGGTTCTGGGCATGGCGCTTCCCGCGCTGGCGTCGGATCTGTCCGGCTACGCGGGCAAGCTCGTGATCCTGCACACGAACGACGTGCACGGCCGCGCCGTGTTCAACCCCGCGAGCGGCGTATTCGGCTACGCGGCGGTCGCGGAGCTCAAGTGGGAGCTTGAGGAAGCGGGCGCGTCGGTGCTTTTGTTGGACGCGGGCGACGCGTCGCAGGGCACGCCGATCGTAAACCTCAGCCAGGGCGCGGCGGCGATGGAGTTCATGAACGCCGTCGGCTACGACGCGATGACCCCCGGCAACCACGAGTTCGACTGGGGCTACGACAACGTGCTCAAATTGAAGGAGCTCGCCCGGTTTCCGATGCTCGCGGCGAACATCATCGACCGCGCGTCCGGCGAGACCGCGTTTGAGCCGCACATAATCTTCGAGGCGAAGAACGGCGTCAAGGTCGGCGTGTTCGGACTCGGGACGCCCGAGACGCTCACGAAGACGCATCCGGACAAGGTGCGCGGCGCGAACTTCCTGATGGGGGACGAGCTGTACGCCTGCGCGCAGGCGCAGATCGACCAGCTGAATGCCGCGGGCTGCGACCTGATCGTGTGCCTGGGGCACCTGGGCGTCGCCGACGAGAGCGCGCCGAACCGCTCCTACGACGTCATCGAAAAGACGACCGGCATCGACCTCTTCATCGACGGCCACAGCCACACGGTGATCGACGGCGGCGAGAAGGTCGGCGATACTTTGCTCGTCAGCACCGGCGAGTATTTCGGCTCGATCGGCATGGTGACGTATGACGGCGAGGCGCTGACGGCGCTGCTCGTCTCCGCCGCGGTCGACAAGGACGCGTACGCGCTCGGGCTGATCGAGTACGACCTCGACGACGAGATCTCCGCGCTCGTCGACGGCGTCGACAAGGCCGTCTACGAGCAGCTCTCCGTGCCGTTTGCGAAGACCGAGGTGCTCCTGAACGGCGAGCGCGCGCCGGGCGTGCGCACCGAGGAGACGAACCTCGGCGACTTCGCCGCGGACGCGATCCTCTGGGCGGCGAGGGAAGCCATGGGGGACGACGTCGTCGCGGCGGTCACGAACGGCGGCGGCATCCGCACCAGCATCCAGCCCGGCGACATCTCGATGCTCGACATGAAGACCGTGTTCCCGTTCGGGAATCAGGTGACGGTGTTGACGGTGACCGGCGCGGAGCTGCTCGAGGCGCTCGAGGCCGCGACGCACACGACGCCGGACGCGATCGGCGCGTTCCCGCAGGTCGCGGGCATCCAGTTCACAATCGACACGACCGTCCCCTACGAGCCGGGCGAGCTGTACCCGAATTCCACGTACTACGCCCCGTTAAAGCCCGGCTCCCGCGTGACGATCGCGACGGTCGGCGGCCAGCCGTTCGACCCGGCGGCGCTCTACAGGATCGCGACGAACGACTTCACCGCGGCCGGCGGCGACACCTACTACGCGTTCCGCTACGCGAACGCCACGACCGGCTACATGACCGGCGTCGCGCTCGAGGACGCGCTCGTCAACTACGTGCAGACGCAGCTCGGCGGCGTCGTGACCGCGGCGATGTACGGCGCGCCGCAGGGCAGGATCACGATCAAGTAACACACCCAGACCGTCGACAAGGGTGGCAGAACCGCCTGTTCAATCGAAATCGACGGCATGTACGTCGATTTCGTGCATTTTCCGGGAGCTGAGGCGGAGGAAAATGCTTACCCGTGCGGCCTTCGCCCGGAAATTTGTGAAAATTTTAGAAGGCCGCCCCCTATGCATCAAAAAACCGCAGTTTTTTGATGCACGAGGGACGCTCCCAAAGGGGGGGCGTCCCTTTGTTTGGAGGACGTATGCGCTATCGGAGGGAAATTACGCTCAGGGACGGGACGCCTTGCGTCCTGCGAAACCCGGCGCCGGGCGACGCGGAGGCGATGATCGCGCACCTGACCGCCGTCTCCGGCGAGACGGACTATATGCTTCGCTACCCGGACGAGTTGAACATCGCGGTCGGGGACGAGCGCGCGTACCTCGAAAAGCTCGAGGGGGACATGCGCTCGGGCATGATCGTGGCCGAGATCGAGGGCGGGATCGCGGCCTGCGCGAGATTGAGCGCGGTCTCGGAGCTCTCCCGTTTCCGCCACCGCGCCGAGTTCGGCGTGTCCGTAAGGAAGGCGCGCTGGGGCGTCGGCGTCGGCTCGGCGCTGCTGGAGGCGGTCATCGATCTCGCGCGGGAGTTCGGGTACGAGCAACTGGAACTCAGCGTCTCATCCGAAAACGCGCGCGGCATCGCGCTCTACGAGCGGTTCGGCTTCGAGCGCGCGGGCGCGATCGAACGCGCGTTCCGCTTCCGCGACGGGCGCTACGCGGCGGAGATATTGATGGTATTGAAGCTGTAGAGGGTTTACAGTTCCAGAAATTGCGCGAGCTCCTCGACGCTGTCGAACGCGTGCCGGGCGAGCGGGCGTATGCGGTCGCCGACCGCCGGGGCGGTGTGCGACCAGCCGGCGTAGGCGAAGTCGACGCCGCAGCGGTCGGCCATGTCCATGCCGGGCTTCAGGTCGTCGACGACGAGCAGTTCCTCCGGTTTAAGCCCGAACCTGCGCATCGTCTCCTCGAGCGGGTAGGGGTGCGGCTTGCGCTTTATCTCCGGCAGCTCCCAGCCGAACACGAGGTCCGGCTCGAACGCGAAGAGTTCCCTGTAGTGGCGCAGGATCACGTCGCGCTCGGAGTGCGAGACGACTACGACCCGCCCGCCCCGCGCGCGGAATTTCTGAAACAGCGCCGGGAAACCCTCGTAGGCGTCGGGGGTGCGCGTGTAGGTGTAGCTGCGCCAGATCTCCTGCTCGATCGCCATCTCCGCGTCGTCGAACCCGAGCACCTCGGTCATCAGCGGCAGTATGCCCGGGTCGAAGCTGTAGCGGACGAACTCGTCGAAGCGCATGCCCGCGCGCTCCGGCCGGAGCGCCTTCAGCGCCTCGACGAACGACGGGTAGTGGATCGCGGGCGAGCTCTTGACGACGGTGTCGTCGTGGTCGAGCACGAGGCAGCGGCGGCGCATCAGCGGACGCCGGCCCCGTACAGCAGCCCGGCGACCTCGTAGGCGCTCTTGGAGGTCTCAAGCAGCGCGACGCCCTCCTCCTCGGCCTTTTGGACCACGGCTTCGTCGAACTTCACGCCCTCGGCGGCGGCGACGCAGCTCATGTCCGCGAGCACCGCGACCGCCACGGCGTTCATGTGCGCCTGCACGGTGACCCACGCCATGCCCTCCCTGCCGCGCGCCATGACCCAGCTCAACAGGTCGCACGCGTAGCCGCACTTGACCTCGCGGTCCGCGTCCACGGTCTTCGTCACAATCGTCGCGCCGGTCAAATCGGCGAGCTCCCGAATCGTCATGATGCGTTTCCTCCGGTTCTATTCTCTCGTCGCCTCGGACATCTCGACCATCTGCGAGGCCATGATCCGCAGGCGCTCCTTCAAAAGGTGTATGCAGTTGAGTTCCGTCGCGTAGCCCTGCACGATGTCCTCGGCCAGCGCCTGGCAGGTCGGCGAGCCGCAGCTGCCGCAGTCGAGCCCGGGCAGCTCCTTGCGCAGCTTTTCGATGCGCGAGAGCTTGTCCATCGCGGTCTTGAAGTCCTCGTCGAGCCGCACGGTCTCGAGCGGCTTCAGCGGCCGGTCGAGGTACAGCTGGTCGCGCAGCGCCTCGAGCTCCTCGTCGGGAATCTTCCGCTCGGGCCGCGTCTTCGGAAGCATCTGCGCGAGCAGCCGGATGCGGTTTCTGGCGATGAACATGTTCTCAAACGTCAAAGGCCCGCCGACGCAGCCGCCCAGGCACGCGAGTCCCTCGAAATACTTGACCTCGGGCAGGCGGCCGTTCTCGATCTCCTCGAGCACGCGGATCACGTTGTCGATGCCGTCGACCGCGAGCGCCTCGTTGACGCCGACCGAGATCGCCTCGCCGCCGATGCGCGCCCAGTTGACGCCGAACGAGGTCGCGGGGAAGTGCGCGAAGTCCGGCTTCGCGGTATTCTTGCGCAGCAGGTCCGAGAGCACGCCGTAGACCTCGAGGAACGATATCGCGCCGTTGACGGCGGATGTCTCGTGGCCGAGCGGGTTGCGGATCGCGGTCATCTTCGCGGCGCAGGGCGTGATGAAGAAGCAGCCGACCTCGTCCTCCGGCACGCCTTGCGCCTCGCAGAACGCGCGCCGGGCCTGGATCGCCGTGACCTCCATGGGGCTCTTGACATCGACGATGTTGCCGATCAATTCCGGAAAGCGCGTCTGTATGAGCCGAACGACCGCGGGGCAGCTCGACGAGATCAGCGGCGTCGGGCAGTCGGGCTTTTCGAGCCTCTCCATGACCGCGCGGCTCACGATGTCCGCGCCGTGCGCGACCTCCGATACATGGTCGAAGCCCATCATCCGAAGCGCGGCCGGGATCAGCGCCGCGGCGTTCAAATCCTTGAACTGGCCGTAGAGCGCGGGAGCGGGCAGCGCGATTTTATAGCGGAAGCGGTTGATGATCGAGAGCGGGCTCGTGACCGCGCCCTTCGCGTGGTACGGGCAGACGCGTATGCACTCGCCGCAGTCGATGCACCGCTCGTCGATGATGCGCGCGCGCCCCTTGCGGATGCGTATCGCCTCGGTCGGGCACCGCTTCAGGCAGCTCGTGCAGCCGACGCACTTCGACACGTCCAGCGTCACGGAATGAAAGTACTTGCTCATGTTCCCGTCCCTTCGGGCGAGCGGAACCGCATGTGTATGCGCGTCCCGACGCCCATTTCGGATTGTATGGCGAATTCGTCCGCGTTGCGCTTCATGTTCGGAAGGCCCATGCCCGCGCCGAAGCCGAGCATGCGCACCTCGTCGGACGCGGTCGACCAGCCCTCCTGCATCGCGAGCGCGAGGTCCGGGATGCCCGGCCCGCGGTCGGCGACGTCGAGCACGACCGAGCCCGGCTCGACGGAGAGGTCGATCGTGCCGCCGAGCGAGTGGATCACGAGGTTCAGCTCGACCTCGTACGACGCGACCGCCACCCTGCGGATCAGCGCGCTCGGGACGCCGAGCTTCCGAAGCACGCCCTTGATCTTGCCGGACGCCTCGCCCGCGGTCCCGAACGCGCCGGCTTCGACGGCGTAGCTCTCGCAGATGGCCCCGCTCATGCGCGCCCCGTCCCCCCCGGGAGGCCCGCGGCGAACAGCCGCCCGCAGGCGTCGTAGAGCGTGAACGCGGTGCCGATGACGCAGATGCCGGCGTCCTCGGCCATGTTGAGCACTTCCTCGCCGGGCACCTTTCCGCGCACGAACACGATCAGCGGCACGTCGAGCAATTCCGCCGTGCGCACCGTGTGCGGGTTCGTCAGCCCCGTCAGAAGCGCCATCCGCTCCTTCGGGAACGCCAGCACGTCGCTCATCATGTCCGAGCCGCACGCGGTCATGATCTCCTCCTCCGGGAGCGGCCCCATCAGTACGCTCGCCTCGAGCAGGCCGAGGATTTCCGCTGCTTTCAAGCAAACAACCCCTTTTGTTATAACCCGTTCAGCGCCGTCAGATAGTCGATGTGGCGGAACGTGGCCTCCATGGTATTATACTTGATTTTGCCGGAAAGGGAAAGGGCTGTCCGGGAATTTTCCGAAGAGAGCACAAAAAGGGACGCCCGAAGCTGCTCCGTCAGCGAAAAAAGGCCGGAGCAGACGGCGTTTTCGCTCGCGCCGGGGATCGCGCGCAGGTTTCTCAGCATCTCGTCGAGCCGGCTCGCGGTCACGGCGATCAGCGTGCGCGCGGCGTCCGGGTCGATCTCCGAGCGGTCGAGCTGTAAGGCGATCTCGGCGAGCTCGGCCGCGTACCGGCGAAGCTCCGCCTCGGAAGCCGTCAGCGTCTCGATCTGCTTCTCGGTCGCGGTGATCCGGAGCCGCACCCTCGAAGCCGAGCGCGGGAACACGGTGCACGTCAGGTCCTCGGACTGCGAGAGGTTCTCCGCGACGCGCTTCGCGTCCGCCTCCACGGGGTATCCGGCCGCGAGCATCCGAAACACGCCGCCCTCCTCGTGGACGTACCCCGCCGCGCCGCGCTGGACGTAGCGGGCGGCCTCGATGCGCGCCTCCTCGGCGGTCGGGAATTCGCCGAAGCAGACGCTGTAGACCGCGAGCGGCTCGAACGACAGTTCCTTCGTCACGCGCGGCGAGCCGTCGTCCGACGCGATCGACGCCTCGGGCGCGCGCTCGACCTGCCCCAGCGCGATCAGATACACGCACAGCATCGTCAGAACCAGCGCGATCGCCCACGAGAGCGCGCTGGGGTGATCGCGGCGGACCCTTACGCGCTCCGGCATGCTCATCCCCCCTCTCGGGAAAGTGTATGCAACAGCTCGGCCGGGAATGAGGCGCCCGGGGAGCTCGTCCCGCAG
>MWAC01000075.1 GCA_002068815.1 Firmicutes bacterium ADurb.Bin467
CGGCGAAATCCTGCTGCAGCGCCGGGTCCGTCATCGCGTTGCCGCCGTACTTGATGACGACGACGCGGCCCGTATACTGCTGGATGTAGGGGAGCGCCTGCACGAGTATCTCGGCGCGCTGGGCGTTGTTGGCCATGATGATCCTCCTATGTCCGGTAATCGCCGTTGATCTTCACGTAATCGTACGTCAAATCGCAGCCCCACGCGACGGACGAGCACGGCCCGGCGTTGAGGTTCACGTGGATGAAGATGTTCTCCTCGGAGAGCACCTTTTTTGCGAGCGCCTCGGAGAACGGAACGCCCGCGCCGCCCTTGCAGACCTCGACCGTGCCGGCGGCGGAGGTAAACGACACGTCTACCTTCGAGACGTCGACGTCCGCGCCCGCGTAGCCGACCGCGCAGAGCACGCGGCCCCAGTTCGCGTCCGCGCCGAACATCGCGGCCTTGACGAGCGACGAGCAGATGACCGCCTTGCTGACGACGTCGGCCGTCTGCTGATCCGCGGCGCCTGTCAGCGCGCACTCGATCAGCTTCGTCGCGCCCTCGCCGTCGCGCGCGATCATCTTGCAGAGCTCGACCGTCACCGCGTTCAATGCCTCGCGGAACGCGTCGAAGTCCGCACCGTCGGACGCGATCTCCGGGTTCCCGGCGAGCCCGTTCGCGAGGATCGCGCACATGTCGTTCGTCGAGGTGTCGCCGTCGACGCTGACGCGGTTGAAGCTGCGCTTCACGTCCATCGACAGCGCCTTCCGGAGCATCGGCGGGGTGATCGCCGCGTCGGTCGTCAGGAACACGAGCATCGTCGCCATGTTCGGGTGGATCATGCCGGAGCCCTTCGCGATGCCGCCGAGCTTTGCGACGACCCCGCCGACCTCGAACTCGACCGCGACGGCCTTCATCCGCACGTCGGTCGTCATGATCGCCTCCGCCGCCGCGGTCGTGTCCGGCTCGAGCCCGGCCGCCAGCGCCTCCATGCCCGAGGCGATCGGCGCGATGTCCAGCGGCTGGCCGATGACGCCGGTCGACGCGACGATGACGTCCGAAGCCGGTATGCCCAAATGCTCGCCGACGAGCGCGCACATTTTTTCCGCGATCTCGACGCCGTTTAAGTTGCAGGTGTTCGCGTTGCCGCTGTTGCAGATCATCGCGCGCGCGTAGCCGTCCGCGATATTCTTCCTCGTAACCGCGATCGGCGCGCCCTGCACGAGGTTCAGCGTGTAGACCGCCGCCGCCGCCGCGCGCACGTCGCTCACGATCAGCGCGAGGTCGCGCTTCGATTTGTTCTTGCGGATGCCGCAGTGTATGCCGCTCGCCCTGAATCCCTGCGCCGCGCAGGCGCCCCCGTCGATCCGCTTCATGTCTCCATCCTCCTATAACACGAGTCCCGCGGCGATGTCCGCGCCCATCTTGATGTTCAAAATCTCGACCGCCGCGCCGGACGCGCCCTTGCCGAGGTTGTCGTAGGCGGCAATCAGCTGCATCCGGTCCGCGCTCCCCTCGACGGAAATCCGCATCGAATCCCGCCCCGCGAGCAGCGCCGCGCTCAAAAATCCGTCCTCCGAGAGGTGTTCGCGGTATTCGACGACCGGACCCGCGTACTTTTTCACGTATACCCGCCGCACGGCCTCGATGTCCCCGCGCATCGGCACGGTCACGAGCATGCCCGAGTAGAAATTCCCGACGACCGGGAGGAACAGCGGCGCGTGTTCGAGCCCTGAGAACCTCCGCATCTCCGGCAGGTGCTTGTGCGCCTGACCGAGCGCGTACGCCCGCGGCGCGTCGAGCCCGTCTGCCTGCGCGTACTCGGCGATCATCCTCTTGCCGCCGCCGGAGTAGCCGGTCAGCGAGTGGAAGGAGAGCAGCGCGTCCGACGGGAGCAGCCCCGCCTCGACGAGCGGATAGACGAGCGCGATGAAGCCGCTCGCATGGCAGCCGGGCACCGCGATGCGCTTCGAGGCCTTCGCGCGCTCCATCGCCTTTTCCGACAGCTCCGGGAAGCCGTACGCCCAGTCCGGGTTCGTGCGGTGCGCGGTCGACGCGTCGATGACGACGACGTCCGGGTTCTCGACCATTCCGGCGGCCTCTATCGCCGCCGCATCCGGCAGGCAGAGGATCGCCGCGTCGCAGCCGTTCAGCGCGCGGCGGCGGCTCTCCGGGTCCTTGCGCATGTCGTCCGGAAGCCGGATGAGCTCGATATCCGCGCGCTCCTGCAGCCTTTGCGCGATCCGAAGGCCCGTCGTTCCCTCGCGCCCGTCGATGAACACCCTGTACATGGGAGAGCCCTCCTGCATAATCCATCGGTCTTGCGGATAATTATAAGCGATTGGCGGCGAAAGTCAAGCACTATTGAAAAAATATACCGAAAATTTGCATAACGGTTGTCCGGCCGCCTGCTGTGTTGAAAAAGCGTTACGTCGGGCTGTTCTCTTGACTTCGCGGGGAGAATGCTCTATACTGATCTACAATCTATTTGCGGGAGGTGGGTCCGGTATGCAGAAGATGGAAATGCACATTCTGGAGATCCTAACCGACGACGCGCGCACGAGCGTGGGCCAGATCGCGGCCATGCTCGGCCTGAGCGAGGACGCGGTGCAGGCGGCGATCGCCGGGCTTGAGGAGCAGCGCATCATCCTGAAGTACCCGGCGCTGATCAACTGGGAGAAGGTGGACGTCGAGGAGGTTGAGGCGCTGATCGAGGTGCGCGTGACGCCGGAGCGCGACCACGGCTTCGACGCGATCGCCGAGCAGATCTACCGCTTCGAGGAGGTCCGCAACGTCTACCTGATGTCCGGCGGCTACGACCTGCTCGTGATGCTGAAGTCGAGCTCCTTGAAGAAGCTCGCGCTGTTCGTCGCGCAGAAGCTCTCGACAATCGACGGCGTGCTCTCGACGGCGACGCACTTCGTTTTGAAGCGATACAAGAGCGAGGGCGTGATCCTCGACGAGAAAACCGAAGACAGGAGGCTCAAGGTCTCACCGTGAATTACGATCAAATTTTGTGCAGGCGCGTGGCCGAGGTGCCGCCGTCGGGCATACGCAAGTTCTTTGACGTGGTCAGCGAGATGAAGGGCGTGGTCTCGCTGGGCGTGGGCGAGCCGGATTTCAATACCCCCTGGGGCTATTCGGACGCGGCGATCTACTCGCTGCGCAAGGGACACACGCACTATACGAGCAACTGGGGCCTGCTCGAGCTCCGCAAGGCGATCGCCGAGTACATGGAGATGCGCTTTCAGGTCGAGTACGACCCGAAGAAGCAGATTCTCGTGACCGTCGGCGCGAGCGAGGGCATCGACATAGCCCTCCGCGCGCTGGTCGAGCCGGGCGACGAGGTGCTCGTTCCGGATCCGAGCTACGTGAGCTACGCGCCGGGCGTCACCTTCGCCGGCGGCGTGTGCGTGCCGGTCCGCACCGACGCGGAGCACGCGTTCAAGCTGACCCCGGAGGCGCTTCGCGAGGTCATCACGCCCAAGACGAAGGCGATGATCCTCCCCTACCCGAACAACCCGACCGGTGCGGTCATGACGCGCGCGGACATGGAGGCGATCGCGGCGGTGCTTCGCGAGACGAACATCATCGTGATCTCCGACGAAATCTACGCGGAGTTGACCTACGAGGGAAAGCACGTTTGCTTCGCCGAGATTCCGGGCATGTGGGAGCGCACGATCACGCTGAACGGCTTCTCGAAGGCGTTCGCGATGACCGGCTGGCGGCTCGGCTATGCGTGCGGCCCGACGGAATTGATCTCGGTCCTGTGCAAGATCCACCAGTACGCGATCATGTGCGCACCGACCGCCGGCCAGTTCGCGGCGATCGAGGCGCTCAAGAGCAGCATGCAGAGCGATTTCGCCGAGGTCCGGCGCATGGTCGACACGTACGACCGCCGCAGGCGGCTGATCGTCAGCGGGCTTCGAAACGCGGGCGTCACCTGCCACGAGCCCAAGGGCGCGTTCTACGCGTTCCCGGCCGTCCCGAAGGGGCTCACGTCGCAGCAGTTCTGCGAGAAGCTGCTGTGGGAAAAGAAGGTCGCGGCCGTGCCCGGCGACGCGTTCGGCGAGCTCGGCGAGGGCTTCTTCCGCTGCTCGTACGCGGCGTCGAACGAGAACATCCTGAAGGCCGTCGAGAGGATCGGGGAACTGGTTTCGGAACTGTAGTCCAAAAACAACTTCGGGGCTGTTGCAATAACAAAGAATCCGGCCCTCTCGGGCGTGAGAGGGCCGGGTTTTCTTTGGAATCCGCTGCCGGAACGCAGGGAACTGTGGTTTTCTGTTTACTGAATTTCCTGATCCGACTCCCGGAATTCCTTCGTGTCGAAGAACTCGATCAGCGCAATCCCCAGCCCATCACAGAGCGTCTTTAGCGTTACAATGCCGGGGTTTCGGCTCACCCCGTATACAATGTTCTTCACAGTCGATGCCGGCACGGCAGAAATGCGCGCCAGCGCATTGAGCGCCATGCTGCGCTCCGCGCACAATGCAACAATCCGATTTGCGACACATTCTCTCGTTGTCACGCGTACGTCTCCTGCCGTCCGATCGTGTATTCGAGTATCCTCTCCTGCTGCATCTCGGCCTTTTCGGTGATCTCGGCCGCGATCGCGCCGTCCTTCATCACGTAGATGCGGTCGCTCATGCCGATCAACTCCGGCATGTCGGAGCTGATCATCATCACGGCGACGCCGCCGAGCGCGATCTCGTCGATCATCCGGTAGATCTCCGCCTTCGCGCCGACGTCTATGCCGCGCGTCGGCTCGTCGAGTATCAGCACCTTCGGCTCGGTCGCGAGGCATTTGCCGAGCACGACCTTCTGCTGGTTGCCGCCCGAGAGCGTGCGCGTCAACTGCTCGACCGACTTGCAGACGACGTTCAGCTTCCTCGCCATGTCGGTAGCGACGGCCCTCTCGCGCTTCCTGATCAAAAACAGCCTCCGGAACAGCTTGAACAGCGACGAGAGCGTGATGTTCTCCGCGACGCCCATGTCGAGGATCAGCCCCTCGTCCTTGCGGTCCTCGGTCAAATAGATGAGCCCTTTTCGGACGAACGCCGCCGGGTCGCGCCGTCGGACGCGCTTTCCGAGGTAGAATACCTCGCCGCCGAAGCTCTTCCGGTAGCCGAAGATCGACTTCGCGAGCTCCGTGCGCCCCGCGCCGACGAGCCCGCCCATGCCGACGATCTCGCCCGCGCGCACGTGCATCGAGATCGGCGCGGTGCCCGGCTCGAGCCGGAGGTTTTTGACCTCGAGCGCGACGTCCGTCCCGGGCGCGTGGCGGTTCCTGTACATGCCGCCGAGCGTGCGGCCGACCATCATGCCGACGATCCGGTCGATGTCGAACTGCTCGCGCTCGAGGGTTCCGATGTACTGGCCGTCGCGCAGCACGCTCAGCCGGTCGCCGACCTCGGAAAACTCCTCAATCCTGTGCGAGATGTAGATGATCGCGACGCCCTGGCTGCGGAGCCTATGGATCAGCTTAAACAGTATGTCGATCTCCTTTTTCGTGAGCGAGGAGGTCGGCTCGTCCATGATGATGATCCGGCACGCGCAGCTCAAGACCTTCACGATCTCGACGATCTGCTGCTGCGCGGTCGAGAGGTTGCGAACCAGCGTCGCCGGGTCGATCTCGACGCCGAGCTCGTCGAGCATGCGCTTCGCCTCGAGGCGCATCCGTTTCACGTCGCGGAACCGGCCGCGCCGAAGCTCCCGTCCCATGAAGATGTTGTCCGCGACGGACAGGTTGTTGCACAAATTCAATTCCTGATGGATGAAGCCGATGCCCAGCTCCTGCGCCGCCCTCGCCCCGCGCGGGCGCACGGGCTTTCCGTCGAGCAAAATCTCCCCCTCGTCCGCGGGGATGATGCCGCCGAGCACCTTCATCAGCGTCGACTTGCCCGCGCCGTTCTCGCCGACGAGTATGTGCACCTCGCCCGCGCGCAGGTCGAAATTCACCCGGTCGAGTATCCTGACCGTCGCGTGCCGGAGCGCGTTTCCGTAGGCGTCGAAGATGTACTTCGTGATGCCCTTCATTTCCAGCAGAATGTTTTCCATGAAGCGCACCTCCTACAGCTTCCGGTTCTTGTAGACTTCGAGTATGATCGCGAAGAGTATCACGACGCCCATCGCCGGCTGGTATAAATAGTAGTTGACCGCCAGCAGGTTGATCGTGTTCTCGAG
>MWAC01000076.1 GCA_002068815.1 Firmicutes bacterium ADurb.Bin467
TGAAAACACGCGCATGCCGCGGCGGCTCGACGAGAATCCCGCCGCGGCCTGCGGAACGGCCATTCACCGCGGGCCAGGGTCCCTTCGGGCCTTGGCCGGTGCGCACCCTTTCATCGGCGCTTCCCTAGCATTTAAGGAGGCAAATCCCTTTGAAATCCATTGAGTCAAGCGGAAAGACCGTAAAGGACGCCATCAATCAGGGCGTCAAGGAGCTCGGCTGCGACCCGAGCGACGTGGACATCGAAGTGCTGGAGATGGGCAGCCCCGGGCTCTTCGGCATGTTCGGAAAGCTCGCCCGCGTGAAGCTGACGCTTCGGGAGGGCAGGGACTCGTTCGACATCGATCTGCCGGCGATGACGCTCGAGGCCGCCGAGCGCAAGGGCGGCAAGCCGGCGCACCGCTCCGAGGAAAAGCCGAAGCAACAGCCCCAGCCGCAGCAGCAAAAGCCCGCCCGACCGGAACCCAGGAAGGCCGAAGCGCAGGCGGCGGCCGAGAAGCCCGCGGAGGAGAAGGCGCGCAAGTCGAAGCCGCGCCCGCGCAAGGAGAAGCAGCCCGCGCCCGTCGAGGTGATCGTGTCCGAGCTCGAGCCCGAGGCCCCGTTTGTCGAGACGCCCGAGGAGGCCCTGACCGACGACGCCCGGCGCGCGCTCGCGTTCCTGAATGGACTGACCGAGCGCATGAGCGTGCCGGTCGAGATGAAGGTGTGCGAGAGCCCCGAACAGCTCCGCGTGCAGATGCTCGGCGACGGCATGAGCGTGCTGATCGGCCGCAGGGGCGAGACGCTGGACGCCTTGCAGTACCTGACGAGCCTGACCGTCAACCGCGGCCGCGAGGACTACCTGCGCGTGTCGCTCGACACCGAGAACTACCGCGCCAAGCGCGAGGAGGCGCTCAGGAAGCTCGCCGCGCGCATGGCCAACCGCTGCCGCAAGACCGGCAAGCGCGTCGCGCTCGAGCCGATGAACCCCTACGAGCGCAGGATTCTGCACTCGGCGCTGCAGGGCGACCCGAGCGTCACGACGCATTCGGAGGGCGAGGAGCCCTACCGCAGGGTCATCATCACCTTGAAGTAATCACGAAAGCAGCCGCCCGGCGGCTGCTTTCTTATGGGAGAAGGAGGAAACGTTCATGAAGAAAACCCTTGTCATCGAAGGAATGTCGTGCATGCACTGCGTCAAGCATGTCAAGGAGGCGCTTGTCGGCTTCGACCCGAACGTGGAGGTCGACCTGAAGGCCGGCACCGCGGCGCTGGATACCGACGCGGACAGAGAGGCGCTCGCCGCCGCGCTCGACGACGCCGGATACGAGCTCAAGGAGATTCGCTGACCGAACGGCGCAGCCCCCGCGAGAAAATGCGGGGGCTGCGCTTTACTTTCTGGCGGACTCCAAAGCGTCCCAGATTCTCTGCAGATCCTCGGCGCTGTAATAGGAGATCGTCAGCTTTCCCCGGTTGAAGTCGCCCTCGATCTTCGCGCGCGTGCCGAACAGCTCGCGCGCCATGTCCTCGAGCTCGTTGAGCTGGCGGTTCGGGCGCGGCTTCGGCTGCGGCGCGGGCTTGACCGGCTGCGCGCAGATGCGCTCGAGCTGCCGGACCGACCAGTTCTGCTGGACGGTCAGGTTCGCAAGCTGCATTTGCCGCGACGGATCGACCGTCACGAGCGCGCGCGCGTGCCCGGCGGAGAGCCTTCCGTCGACGAGCATCTTCTGCACGTCCTCGGGAAGCGTCAAGAGTCGCAGCAGGTTTGCGACCGCCGGGCGCGACTTTCCGAGCCGCTCGGCGACGCGCTCCTGCGTCAGCCCCGCGGCCTCCATCAGTTTCCTGACGCCGGTGGCCTCCTCGACCGGGTTCAAATCGTCGCGCTGCAGGTTCTCGACGAGCGCGGCCTCGAGCCGCCTCTGGTCGTCCCAGTCGCGCACGATCGCCGGAATCTCGTTGAGCCCCGCGAGCCGGGACGCCCGGTAGCGCCGCTCGCCGGCGATGATCTCGTAGCGGTCGCCGGTCTGCCGGACGAGTATCGGCTGCAATACGCCGACCGACTTGATCGACTCCGCGAGCTCGCGAAGCGCCCCCTCGTCGAACCGCTCGCGCGGCTGGCCGCGGTTCGGGTCGATGTCCGTGAGCTTCAGATTCTTGACCTCGTCGCGCGCGGGCGATTCCGGCGCCTCCGCCGCCTCGCCCAGAAGCGCGCCGAGCCCGCGGCCGAGGCCGCTGCGTACCTTTGCTGTCATCGTGCTTTCCCCTCGTTTCTGCCGATCAGCTCCGCGGCGAGTGCGCGGTAGGCGGCGGTTCCGTTGCAGCGCGCGTCGTAGCGGTGGATCGGGATTCCGTAGCTGGGCGCCTCGCTCAGGCGGACGTTGCGCGGGATGACCGCCTCGAACGCCTCCTTCGGGAAGTGCTTGCGCACCTCCGACACCACCTGCGCGCCGAGGTTCGTGCGCGCGTCGAACATCGTCAGGACGATCCCCTCGACCGCGAGGTTCGGGTTCAGCTTCCTGCGCACGAGCTTGACCGTGTTCATCAGCTGCCCGACGCCCTCGAGCGCGTAGTACTCGCACTGTATCGGGACGAGCACGCTGTCCGCCGCGGTCAGCGCGTTCAGGGTCAGGAGCCCGAGCGACGGCGGGCAGTCGACGAATATGTAGTCGAACGAATCGCGCAGCTTCGAGAGCGCGGCCTTTAAAAGCCCCTCGCGTTCGTCGAGCCCGACGAGCTCGATCTCCGCCCCGGCGAGCGCGATGCCCGACGGGATCAATTTCAGCCCGTCGAAGCCCGTGTCGACGACGGCTTGCTCCGCGCCGATGCTCCCCAACAGCACCTCGTAGACCGTGTGCCGAAAATCCGCCGCGCCGAGGCCGCTCGTCGCGTTTCCCTGCGGGTCGATGTCGATGATGAGCGTCCGCCTTCCGGCCTCGGCCACGCAGGCGCTCAGGTTGACCGACGTCGTGGTCTTGCCGACGCCGCCCTTCTGGTTCGTGATGGCGATGATCTTGCCCAAGCCTGTCCCACCTTATTGTATATATTATGCGCGTCCGGCCGATTTGTGCATCAGCAGGCAGTCGATCGAGTCCGAAAGCGCGATGAAGCTGGCCTCGATGACGTTCGTCGAGACGCCGACCGTCGAAAACACGGTCTCGCCGTCGGTCGAGTCGATGCGCACGCGCACGGCGCTCGCGGTGCCGGTGCCGGAGACGACGCGCACCTTGAAGTCCTGCAATCGCATGTGCCCGAGCACCGGGTAGAACCGCGACAGCGCCTTCCGGAGCGCGAGGTCGAGCGCGTTGACCGGGCCGTCGCCCTCGTCGGCGGTGATCTCGACGCGGTCGCCGACGAGCACCTTGACGTACGCCTGCGCGTTCAGAGGGCCCGACGCCTGCCGCGAGAACACGTGGAAGTCGAGCACCCGGAAAAACGCAGGCCGGCGGCCGAGCGCGCCGAGTATGCGCAATGTCAGCGAGCCGTCCGCGTCCTCGAACGAATAGCCGTCGGCCTCGAGCGCCTTCAGGGTCTCGAGGATGCGAACCGTTTCCTCGCTGTCGCGGTTCAGTTCCGGCGCGAGCTTCTCAAGCCGCGTGAGCAGCGCGCTGCGCCCGGCGACCTCGCTGATGAGCAGCCGCCGGCGGTTTCCGACGAGCGCGGGGTCGATGTGCTCGAAGCTCCGGCGGTTTTTCAGCACGCCGTCGATGTGCATGCCGCCCTTGTGCGCGAACGCGTTGTGGCCGACGTAGGGCATGGCCTCGTCCATGTTGAGGTTCGCGAGCTCGCTGATGAACCGGGCGATCGACAAGAGCTCCGGAAGAGAACCCTCCGGCAGCGCGCGCAGCCCCATCTTGAGCTCGAGGTTCGGGATCACCTCGCAGAGGTTCGCGTTGCCGCACCGCTCGCCGTAGCCGTTGATCGTGCCCTGCACCTGCATAGCCCCCGCCTCGACCGCGAGAAGCGTCGCGGCGGTCGCGAGTCCGGCGTCGTTGTGGCAGTGGATCGCGATCGGCGTCCGGAACTCCGCAACCGCGCGCTTTACCGCGCCCGCGACGGCCCCGGGCAGCGTTCCGCCGTTCGTGTCGCACAGCACCAGCCGCTCGGCCCCGCCGCGCTCGGCAGCGCGAAGTGTCTCGAGCGCGTAGTCCGGGTCGTCCGAGTAGCCGTCGAAGAAGTGCTCCGCGTCGAAGAACACCGCCATGCCGCTCTCGGTCAAAAACCGCACCGTGTCCTCGATCATGCGCAGGTTTTCCTCGAGCGTCTTTCCGAGCACCTCGCGCACCTGAAACGCGCAGCTCTTGCCGACAATCGACGCGATGTGCGCGCCGCTGTCCAGGATCGCGCGGAGCCCCGGGTCGTCCTCGGCGGCCGCGCCGGGCCTGCGCGTCATGCCGAACGCCGCGAGCCGCGCGTTTTTGAGCTTCAATTTGTCCCGGGCGAAGCGGAACAGCTCCGCGTCCTTCGGGTTCGAGAACGGGTTTCCGGCCTCGATGTAGCGGACGCCCAGCGAGTCGAGCGCGCGCACGAGCTTGATCTTGTCCTCGAGCGAGAACACGACGCCCGCCGACTGCACGCCGTCGCGCAGCGTCGTGTCGAGTATCTCGACCGTGCGTGCGTTCATCGGACATCCCCCCATTCTTTGTTTGACCATTGTAGCAAGTTTTGCCTCGGTTTACAAGGCAGGAAACGTGAAGTCTGCGTTTTCACCTAGACTGTCGACAAAGGATTGCAGAACCGCCTGTTCAATCGAAACTGACGACATGCGCGTCAGTTTCGCGCATTTTTCGGGAGCCGACGCTTGCGTTGGTGGAGAAAAATGCTTACCCGCTCCGGTCGCCGCACGAAAATTCGTGAGAATTTTAGGCGACCGGCCCCTACGCATCAAAAAACGCAGTTTTTTGATGCACTTTCACCGACTGTTATCCGTCCTCTAATCCCGCTCTAATCGCGCCGCATTGCGCTTTAATGTTTGTGGTATACTATTAACAGCGTCGGCAGGACAAAAAGGGAGGAAGAAATCATGACGAACTATGAAATGGTGGAACTGCTGCGCAACAAGGCAAACGTGAGCTACGAGGAGGCCAAGGCGGCGCTCGAGGCGGCGAACTGGGATCTGCTGGACGCGATCGTGCTCCTGGAGCGCGAGGGAAGGGTGCCGGAGAGCGGCGCCGAGTTTTCGACGAAGCAGCCCAAGGACGACAAGAAGGACGAGGACGACGGATGCAGCAGGCGCCGCGACCACCGCGCGTTCAAGCAGGGGATGCACCGGTTCGGGGACTTCTGCCGCCGCGTGCTCCACTACGGAAACCGGAACGACATCGTCGCGTCGAGGAACGGCAAGGAGATCATCTCGCTCCCGCTGACGGCGTTCGTGATACTGCTGTTCCCGCTGTTCTGGCTGATCGTCGTCCTGATGATCGTCGGACTGTTCCTGGGCGTGCGCTATACCCTCGAGGGCTCGCATCCTTCCAACGAGAAGGTCAACGAGTACATACACAGGGCGGAGAACGCGGCCGACCGTGTAAAGCACGAATTTCAGAGCGACGGGCAGGAACCCGGCGGGGACGCGTCGAAATAACAGGCCATTCCCAACACACGGAGGAAATGCGCAATGGCGGAGAAGATACTGATCATCGAGGACGAGGAGAAGCTCGCGCGGTTTATCGAGCTGGAGCTCAGGCACGAGGGCTATCTCGTCGACAAGGTCGCGGACGGGAGAGCGGGCCTCGAGGCCGCCGAGCGCGGCGACTACGACGTCCTCCTGCTGGACGTGATGCTCCCCGGGATGAGCGGCATGGAGCTTCTCCGCCGGCTGCGCAGGACAAAGCAAGTCCCCGTCATCATGGTCACCGCGCGCGACGCGGTGATCGACAAGGTGACGGGGCTCGACATGGGCGCGGACGACTACATCACGAAGCCCTTTGAAATCGAGGAACTGCTCGCGCGCATACGCGTCGCGCTCCGCAAGCGCGCGCCCGCGAGCCTGCCGGGGGCGGGGCTTCTCACCTCCGGGCACCTCGCGCTCGACCCGGCGCGGCACACGGTCGCCTACGCGGGCGAGGAGATACAGCTCACGAGCCGCGAGTTCGACCTTCTGCAGGCGCTGATGGAGAACCGCTCGCTCGTGCTTCGGCGCGAGCAGCTTCTCTCGAAGGTGTGGGGCTACGACTACATGGGCGAGACGAACGTCGTCGACGTGTACATCCGCTACCTGCGCGCGAAGATCGACGACCGGTTCGGAACGAAATACATCCACACGGTTCGCGGCGTGGGCTACGTATTCCGCGACGCGGAAGCATGAGCGAAAGCCGCCGCGTGACCTCGACCGCCCGGAGCATCAAGCGGTTCTGGACCCTCCGGCTGATTCGGCTGTTTCTCTGGCTGGACGTATTGCTGATTGCGCTCGCCGCGGTCGGCTTTGCGCATTTCCACGAGCGCGCGGCACTGGGCGATCAATGGCGGTTTGACATCTCGCGCGAATACAGCCTCGCGGAGGAGGGCGATTTGCTCGCGCGCGTGCGCTTCTCGAAATACGCGTTCTCCGCCCCGGGCGGCGAGCGGTTCGAGGTGGCCGTCCAGCCGTTCTACGACGCGGCGCACCCGCTCGCGCGCATCCTCCTGATCGCCGAGGCGCTCTCGGTGCTCGGGCAGGTGTTCTTCGGCGGCCGGCGCGCGCGCAGGCTCCTCCGGCCGCTCAACGAGATGGCGCGCGCGACGCGGGCGCTCTTGGAAAGGCAGCAGGCGTACGAGAGCGCGCAGCCGGCGGTCGACGATGAGAAATTGCACGAGCTCGAGGACCGGATCAAGTCGATGCGCCCGGAGGAGAAATTGCACACCGGCGACCGCGACCTCGAGGGGCTCGAGGGCGCCGTCAACAACCTGCTGACGCGGCTGCACGAGTCGTACCGGCAGCAGGGGCAGTTCGTGTCCGACGCGTCGCACGAATTGCGAACGCCGATCGCCGTCATCCAGGGCT